>JADLEX010000149.1 GCA_020845895.1 Deltaproteobacteria bacterium
ACAGGCCGGCGATGGCGCGCGCGTCGTTCTGCAGCCGCGTCTTGAGTGCGTCGTCGACATCCGAATCGTCGGCCACGGCATCCCACACCGCGCCCATCGCCAGGATCCAACCGTCGAGCTGGTCCTTGCTCGTGTTGTCGATCCACAGCCAGTCGGGATAGTCGCCGGAGTTGTCCTCGCGGTAGGTGTTGGTCTTCGGGTCCGGCTGCGGATCGCCGCCCCCGTCGAACAGCGGCAGCGTAGCCGGGTCGCCGCCCGGCAGTCCCTTGGGGTGCAGACCGCGTACCACGACGCCCGGCTCGCCGGTGATCGCGACGGCGACGTGCAGCGCTTCCATCAAGTCGATCACGTTCTGTCGTAGGTCCACGAGACTCGCGAAATCGCCCGAGTCGCCGTCGCGCGCCAGCACGTAGCGGTAGATGTCGCCCATCGCCGCCATGCCGCCGAACATGCCCAGGTCGCCGAACTCGTCGTAGGTGTCGATCACGTCGTAGAGGGGCGTGCCGGTGTAGTCCTCGAAGTCCTCGCCGAGATCCGAGTTCGTCATCCAGTCGGTGACGAGATCGCGGTCGTCGGGGTCGGAGATGTAGGTTTCGAGCGACATGCCGAAGGGCTCGGCGAACATGTCGTCGAAGACATGCGCGTAACGCAGCGCTTTTTGCGCGAGCGCGTCGTCGAATTCATCCTCGTCGGGACCGGGGATCAGCGCACCGAAATCGGTGGGCGGCTCGGTGTCGTCGTCCGCATCGTCGTCGGGCAGCGGGGGCCAGGTGTCGTCGTCGCCCGCATCGTCGTCGGTCGCGTCGTCATCGGCGGCATCGTCGTCCGTCGCATCGTCGTCAGCCATCTCGTCATCCGCGTTCGCCCCGCCGTCATCGTCGTCGCCGCCGCACGCGGACGTCGCGATCGCCACCATCAACAGAAAAACCATCCACCGCGGTCGGGCTGTCCTCATGCGTTCTCCGTCGGAGTCAAAGAACGTTGTCGTCGAACGTCAGCACCCGCAAGAGCCGCCGTCGTCCGATGCTTCCAGCGAATCCCCCGAGCGTCCGGTCGTGTCGGGAATATCGTCGTCTTCGTCGTCGTCGGTCGGGGTCGATCCATCGTCGTCGGAGTCGTCGTCGGAGTCGTCATCAGTGTCGTCGTCGTCGCTGTCGTCGTCGGAGTCGTCGTCCGTATCGTCATCCGCATCGTCATCCGCATCGTCATCGGCGTCGTCGTCGGTGTCGTCGTCTCCGGATTCGAAACAGTCGGGAATCCCGTTGTCGTTCAGGTCTTCGTCGGAGACGAAACACCCGCACTTTCCGGGGTCCGTCTTGTCGGGATCGTCGGGGCACTCGTCGATGCAGTTGGGCGTGCCGTCGGAGTCGCTGTCGATATCGGGCCGATCGCACCCGCAGACGCCGGGCTCGATTTTTTCGATGTTATCCGGGCAACCGTCGAGGCAGTTCGCGGTCCCATCACCGTCGTTATCCGTGTCGGGGACGAAGCACCCGCACTGACCGGGCACCGACTTGTCGGGGTCCGTGGGGCACCCGTCCACGCAGTCCAGTGTGCCGTCCGTGTCGATGTCCCGTTCTTCCTGATTGCATCCGCAGATTAGGGGAGCGGTTTTGTTGGGATCGGTCGGACATCCGTCACAGACGTCGCCGAGGAGGTCGCCGTCCGTGTCGACCTGATCGAAATTCGAGGCGTTAACGCAGTTATCGCACGCGTTTCCGCGGTCATCGCCGTCGGAGTCCGCCTGATTGGGATTGGGATCATCGACGCAGTTGTCGAAGTCATCGACGATCGTGTCGGCGTCCGTGTCCTTCACGTACACGCTGTGGTTGGTGAGCCGCCCGTAAGATCCGTCTTTTTGAGTGACGACGGTAAACAGGAAATAGGCGCCGGCCGTGGTGAACGTCTTGCTCGCCGTCCAGGTTCCCGACGCCGCGTGGTAGGTATAGTCCTGTTTCTGCAGCGGCTTTCCGTAATCGTCGGCGCTCCGGTACGCCAGGTACACGTTGCAGAACGTGTTCGAGCCGTCCTTGTAACCCGCGTTCACCTCCAGGTCGTGCGTCGCGCCTCCATCGCTACGTTCGTATTGGCTGATCTGCATATGAAAATCGACCGGCGGGACATCGCCGATTTCGGTCAGCCCGTCCTCGACGACCCAATGGGCGTCGGTCCCGGTTTCATATGTGATTTGCGACAGTTCCGGTCCGCGGAACCAGAGCGACGACGTCGCGGATGTGATCAACAGGTCCTGTTCGTCACCCAGCGCGAGGACGACGTCGCCGGCGCCGCTGTCGGATTCGACGTAAAATCCTCCTTCGCCGAGCCACAGGAGGTGGATTTTCGAGGCGATGGACGGACCTTGGTATCCGTAGCCGTTGGGGACGCTCGTGCTTAGCAGATTCTTCCAATAGTCCGTTCCGCCGGACCCGAAGTCGCCGTCGAAGCGGGAGGGCGCAAAGGCGTTGTCGAGATCGGATGCGTAGAAGTTGACCCCGAACTCGCCGGACCCGTGAAAGCCCCACCAAAAGTAATCCATCTGCGTCACGGGTCCGAGAAGGTGAACGTACTCCGGGGAGTCCGTCAGGTTCAGTGAAACCAGGGGCCCCTGCAGGCGCGTTTCCCAGAACACCGTGTCGCCGTGCCCCAAACGCGTGAACGACCACGGTACGTTGTTCCCCATTTCGACAACCGTTTGCGGAAAAAGCCCCCATTTGGAGGGGTTCTTCGCCTTGAACCAGATCATCGGGTCCGCCGTCATGTCGGCGAGTTCCGGCAGGTCGTCGTTCATCGAGTTCCCGCTGGTGTATCCGCCGACGATCCGATCAATCACGGACATGCTCCACCACGTCAGTTCCGTGTTCTTGATCGACACGAAATCGGCGGTGACCTCCTGCGCCATCACGTCCTGGGCGTCATCGCAATCGCTGTCGAACTCGAACGAGCCGCCTTCCAACTTGTTGAACACCGAACTGATATCGCCATCACACCGCGACTGGATGCGCATGAAACCGGTCGTGCTGACGGAGCCGTAGAATATCTCGGCGAATCCCACGGGACTTCCCGAATGGCTCGGGTCGCCAAGCGACGCGAGGGTCACGCTGGGCGCCATCACGTGCAAGCCGAGAATGCGCACGGGTGCGTCCGTCGGCGGATCATCCATCGTGAACGCGAAATCGCCGTTCGCGGAGTCGGTGCGAAACAGAAATATGTCGTCGGGGGAGTATCCCATATCGTCGTCAAGGGCGATCTCGCGGCCGGGTTCGTCGTTCGGCAACTCCAGCACGTGCACCGAAACGTCCATAGCCCGCTGAATGTCGACGGTGTCGATGAATTCGACCTCTGAAAGAGGACCGAGTTCGAGGATCGACCGAAAATTCACCGTGCTGCCCTGGGTGACCACGACCTCCGCTCCCGGCAGGACATCGGCTCCGTTGATGGACAGCGTCACGTCCTCATCGATCGTGCCCACGGTGATGGTGACGTTGGCCGCGTGGGCCGCCGACGCGCAGAACCAGAGTGTGAACGCCAAGCCGGCAGTCAGTCGCTTCGACTTCGTCGTCAACATCCGCACACCCCATTGTCGTCGGTGGCATCGAGCGAGTCCCCGGCTCGTCCGTCGACGTCGGGGACGTCCTCATCCTCGTCGCTGTCCGCGCCGAAGTGCGTGTCGTCGTCCTCCGCGTCGTCGTCCAGGTCGTCGTCGGCATCGTCGTCGCTGTCGTCGTCGCTGTCGTCGTCCGCATCGTCGTCCGCATCGTCATCCGCGTCGTCATCGCTGTCGTCGTCGGTGAGATCGAAGCAGTCCGGAATTCCGTTGTCGTTCAAATCCGCGTCCGACACGCCGCACCCGCACGCGCCGGCACCCGTCTTGTCGGGATCGTTCGGACATCCGTCCATACAGTCGACCGTCTCGTCCCCATCGGTGTCGGCGTCGGACTCACCGCAACCGCAGATGCCGGGCTCCGTTTTATCACCGTCCGCCGGACAGCCGTCGACGCAGTTCGCCTCGCCATCGCCATCGCCGTCGGTGTCGGGAAGCCCGCATCCGCACTGGCCGGACTCGGTTTTATTCGGGTCGTTGGGGCAGGCGTCCTGGCAGTTCGGCGTTCCATCGTGATCGTTGTCGGCGTCCGAAGCGTCGCATCCGCAAATGAGCGGCTCGATTTTCTCGGGATTCGCCGGGCATTCGTCGCACACGTCGCCCGCCGCGTCGCCGTCCTCGTTTTCCTGCTCGGTGTTCGCGGTGTCGGGACAGTTGTCGCAAACGTCGCCGACACCGTCGGCGTCAACGTCTTCCTGCGCCGTGTTCTCGGCTTCAACGCAGTTGTCGTAATCGTCGAGGATCGTGTCCAGGTCGGTGTCGAGCACCGCGACCTGGTGATCGTTCAGGCGCCCCCACGGACCGTCGTTTTGCACCACGACGGAATAGAACAGATACTCACCGACCTCATCGAGCACCACGTCCGCTTCCCACCAATTTTGGAGTTCGTCATAGATCATGGCCTGCCGGACGAAGGGTCGGCTGTAGTCGTCCGACCGGCGGTACGCGACGTACATCGTGTTGAAGTCGTCGCCGCCGCCCTTGTAGTTGGTGCTCGCCCGAACGCTCAATTGGGTGCCGCCATCGGTCATCTGGAAATCGACCAGGTTCATCTGAATGCTCATGTTCGGCACTTCTCCGAAATACGAGAGGCCCTCCTCGAACACCCAGTGCGACCCGGTCCCCGTCTCGAAATGGAGTCCTCCCGCTTCGGGACCGCGAAGCCAGAGCGAGGACGTGCCGGAGACGAAAAGCAGGTCCTGGCCGTCGTCGATGGAGAGCGTCGCGTCGCCGAAATCGGTGTCCGACTCCACGAACAGGAATCCTTCCGCCAGTCGCACGACGGAGATGGGCGTGTAGGTCGAACCGTCCTCGTACCCGAATCCGTCCGGAATCGGGGCCGTCAGGAGCGGCTGCCAGGTGTCCTGACCCCCTGTACCGTAGTCGCCGTCCCAGCGCGGGGTCGTCAGTGCGTTTCCCGAGTCCGCTGCGTAGAAGTTGATCACGAGTTCGTCGGCGCCGGTGTTATGGTAGCGCCACCAGAGGAAATCCGCTTCGGTGACCGGTCCGAGCAGGTGGAAGAACTCGGGCCCGTCCGTCTCGTTGAGCCAGAACATCGGTCCGTTCAGTCGCGTTTCCCAGAAAACGTAGTCGCCGTGGCCGGCGTTTTCGACGATCCATGGCGCGGCGTCGCTCTCGATGATCGTTGCGGGTCGCAGGTCCCAGGTTTCGGGATCTCGGGCCTTGAACCAGATCATCGGGTCTCCCGAGAGCGTGATCGCCTCGGGCAACTCGTCGTTGAGTCCGGCTCCTGTGTAGCCGTCGCTGAACATCCGATACGAGAGCCGCGCATTCCACCACGTCACGTCGGAATCGACGAGGGAAATCATGCGCGCGTCGATCTCCTGCACCATGACGTCCTGGACGCCGGCGCACCCGCCGTCGAACGCGAACGAATCGCCCGCGAGTCTGTTGAAGATCGAGCTGACGTCTTCGTCGCAGGTGGAACGGATGGACATCACTCCGCCGCTTTCCACGGTTCCGTAGAATATTTCCGCCACGCCTTCCGGTGATCCGGAGTGCTCGGCATCGCCGAGGGAAAGCAGCACCGAAATGCGTGTCATGGCGTGCAGACCGACGATCCGAACCGGGCCGTCCGTCGGGGGATTTTCGAAGCCGATCTGAAAGATCGTCAGCGGCAATTCGCTCGCGATGATGAAGATGTCGTCGGGCGTATAGGCCATGTCGGTGTCGAGGTAGATCGGCGTTCCGGGATCGGAGTTGTATCGATCGGCATGGATCGAGATGTCCATATCGCGGTGGACCTCGATGAGGTCCTCGAAAGGACCCGTATCGGGCGGCGACTGACTATAAGTCGAACGGAGTAAGACGGCCGTCCCCTCGGCGACCGTGAACTGAGATCCGGCCAAAAGCTGCGTCTCGACGTCGTCTTCGACACGGAAGAGCTGCACGCCGGAGTCGATTGTCCCGATGGTGATCGTGAAGTCGGCGCCCAAGGCCGGCACGCCGATTCCCAGAATGAAAATGCACACCGCCGCGATTGCGAATCTCTTCATCCCACGCTCCCATCCGGTCGGGATCGCCGTGGCGAAGACCGCCGGTTCGATCACACGCACTTCCAGCCGTCACATCGGGTGCAACACCCTGCCGTCTCTCAAAAACCCGAATGGGATATCGGGTACAGATCGAAGATAACGTACACGTCCAGTTCCGAAAGATCCAGTTCACTTTTAAAATTCAGGCGAACACGGGCGAGATGTCCGTCGTCGTCCGTGATGACCTGCGTGAGCGCCCCGTATTCGAGCTCCACCGCGCGTGTTTCATCGGGGTCGATCAGCACAAGTGCGACCTGATGCAGGTCGGCGACGTAGTCGTTCGGGGCGAACGTCGCCTCGACGTAGCCGAACCCGTGTTTTCCACCCGTGGGATGCCACACGATCGACTCCACGTTGAGTCCGGGCGGCCTCGTGCCGAGGCCGCCGTCGTGCGGCTCGAGCATCGCCGAACCGTTCGCGATCATCTTTCCGGTTTCGGGATGGCACAGCCCAAGCAAGTCGAGCGCGAAGCCGAAAAACTCGACATTGTCGCACAGCACCTCGGCGTACGCTGAGAGTCCCGGCGAGGTCAGATCGTCCTCGATCCGCCCGCTGACGCGAAACAGGTCGAGCACGATGTGCACGCTTGCGACGTCGACCGCGAATTCGTCGGAATGCAGTACGAAGTACCGATCCACGAAGTCGCCGTTGAAGGCGATGAGTGTTCGGGTCGGCAGGAGAATCGTCGGGTCGAGGCCGGGCGTGCCCTCGGCCATCAGGAACACGACGCGGCCGGAGTCGTCGTCGCGGGCGACCGGCGCCAACATGAAGTTGTAGCTGTCGAATCCGATTTGGTTGAACGTCGTCATCATTGGTGGCTGCGGGACGGCGATACGTCGCATCAGGAGGACCGAAACGGCGTCATCCTCCACGCGGACGGGAAAACCGCCTCCAGTCGACTCGGCGACGTTCCACGCGAACGTGCCGCCGAACGAGCCGCCGGTCTCGCCGCCGATCACCCGATTGCCGACGCGCGTGCCTCCGACGAGGTAGCTCCCATTCAGCGTGGCGGTGCACGCCTCGCCAAAGGCCATCGGCTCCTCGGGAATGACGGAGACGAAGTTGCCGTCCGCCGAGACCTCCACGCGATGCTCGACCGGCGGATCGAGCGACACGTCGAGCGCGTCCGCGTCGATGCGTGCGCGGATCGTCTCGCCGCCCTCGCGCACGACCAGCCGGAACGTCAAGACTTCGGACGGGTTCACCGCGCCCTCGATTGCCGGGCGCGAGGAGCCGCCGTTGGTGTAATGCAACAGGAGAGCGCCGTTGTCCGGAAGTCCCTCGCCGGGCGTGGTGTCGCACCGCTCGTCGCTCGACGTCTCGCACCAGCCGAACGGAACGTAGTGCAGCACGCCCGCCTCGCCGCCGATGACGACGCCGTCCTTCGCGATGGCGGGCGAACCGTTCAAATCGTTGCGGTCGCTTTCGGTCGTGTCGAAGCTCCACAGCTTCGCGCCATCCGAAGAGAGCGCGTAGAGCCTGCCGTCCGACGAACCGAAGTAGATGTTGCCCGCGCCGTCGATCGAGGCCGACGAGCGGATCGGTTCGAGCGTGTCGAACGCCCACCGCAGCGTGCCGTCGGGATCGAGCGCGTACATCGTTCCGTCCGCGGAGCCGATCACGATCGTCCCGTCCTCGGCCAGCGCGGGCGACGCGTAAAAGTGATCGCGCGCCGCGAAGGACCATCGCAGAGCGCCGGTCGCGGTGTCGTAGGCGTGGACGTGACCATCGAAGGAGCCGACGTACACCGTCGCGCCGTCGTCGCTGATCGCGGGCGATCCCGCCACGGGACCGAGCGTCGGTTTCCACCAGCGCATTTCGCCGAACTGCGTCAATGAACGCACCACGAGGTCATTGGACCCGAAAAAGAGATCGCCGTTCGCACCGACCGCCGGGCAAGACCAGATCTGGTCGCTCACCGGGTACGTCCACCAGACCTCGCCGAGTTGCGTGAACGCGTAGAGATTGCGGTCATCGTTGCCCGCGAAGAGGATGCCCGTCGGGCCCATCGTGATGTGGCCCTCCCACCACGTGATGTAGCCTTCGAGCCCATCCGCCGCGAGCCGCCACCGCTCGGTGCCGTCCGGATTCAGCGCGTACACGAATCCGTCGCCCGACGGTACGAAGATCGTTCCGTCCGCGGCGATGATCGCGGTCGAGTCGTTGATCTCGCCCGCCTGAAAGCGCCACTTCTCGACGCCGTCGGGTCCGATCGCGTAGATGCGCGTGTCCGCGGAACCCATGTAGATCGTGCCGTCGTCGTCGATGACGGGCTCGTGAAACATCCCTTTTTCCATGCGGAATGCCCACGGTTCCCGGTCGTTCGGTTCGGGCAGGATAGGGCTGCGTCCGGTATGTCGCTCGGTGCGCCGATACATCGGCCACGGCGAGGTCTGCTTCACGGGAACGCCGTAGTCGTACCCGCCCGAGTCGTCGTCTGCCGCGTCGTCGTCGGTCGAGTCGTCGTCGGGCTCGCCGTCGTCGTCTCCGCCCGAATCGTCGTCATCGTCGCCGGTCGCGCATGCGGCCTGCGCCAGGAAGACGAACACGAAAATCGCCAACACGGTTCGCACACGCATGACGCCTCCCGTCCGCGTTCGATGCATCCCACGTCCGGGTGACGGGAGACGAACGAATACGCCACGAAACGGTTACGTCGCGGCACAGGTCCGGTCAAGTCGCGTCTAAAAATCGACGGCCACCGTCATGAAGACCGATCGGCCGGGCAGGGGGAACCCGCGCACGTCCACCGCTTCGTCGTTGCCCACGTTCTTCGCTTCCATGCCGAGCGTGACGTGGTCGTTTGCCCGGGTCGTCAGACCGACGTTCCAGATTTTGCGCTCGGGAAGCAGCTTGGTGTTGGCCGCGGTGATGAAGTTTCCGCCGACGTAGTGGAACTCGACGAAGGGCGTGAAGACGTCCCAGTGGCCTTCGGCGCGGGCGAAGCCCGTGTGGCGCGGGCGACCGGGAATTTGGGTGTCGTCGTCGCCGCCGCGTTCCAGATCCCGCGCGCGCAGCAGCGTGAACGTCCCCGAGAGCGCGGCGAAATGGACGGGCTCGAACCGCATCGACAGTTCCACGCCATCGAGTCGCGCGCGACCGATATTGTACGGCTTGTAGCGAAACCCCGACACCAGCACGTACTCGATGAGGTCCTCGATGTCGCTGCGAAACGCCGCCCCCTCAAAGAACAGCCACGACGTGTGAAGCTGCGCGCCCGCGTCGTAGCTGGTCGCGCGCTCCGGATGGAGTTCGGGATTTCCCTCGACGAATCCGTGGTTGTAGTACAGCTCCGCGAAACTCGGCGCGCGAAACGACTGCCCCGCGTTGCCTTTGATCGTCATCCAGTCGAGCGGTTTGACCGCCGCGCCGAACTTCGGGTTCCAAGCATCGCCTGCGTCCGAGACATCGTCGTAACGCACCGCGGGCACCAGTGTAACGACATCCTTCGCGAGCAAAATCTGGTCGCGGATCGCGCCGGACACCGTGTCGCGGGTGGGATTGTCGAAATCGTCGTCGCGCAGGTCGTCACGCCGAAACTGGCCCGACGCGGTCCAGATCTGGTGCGTGCCCCAAACAAACTGGATTGTCTGTTCGACGTCGGGCGAGTGCGTGGCCTGTTCGGTCCGCTGCGGCACACCGGTCTGCTCGCCGCGCGGATCCTTGTACGTGTCTTCGCGATAGGGGTACGACAGCCGCGTGCGCCACGACAGACGGTTCACCGGCAGGTCCGCGATCGCGAGCGTGAGCGTCGCGGTATTGCGCAGTTCCTCCTCGTGCACGTTGGGGGAAGGAAACGTCACGAGCCCCGGCACGCCGCGCTCGGACGAATAGAACTCGTTTTGCGCCCCGATCTCGAGGTGGTTTCCCGGCGTAAAACTCGCCTTCATCAGCGCGCCGCGATTGTCCGTCTCATTGTTCTTTCGAATGTCGTCGAAGTCGTCCTCGTCGTTGAACTCGGTCCCGTTGTTGTTGCGGAAGCCAAAGTTGCCGTCACTGTGAAAGTACGTCGCCGACGCCAGATAAGACGCGCGCTCGAACCCCTCCGATCGCGCGGCCGAGTTCTGTAGCGTGTTGAACGATCCGTACGAGAGCGAGCCGGAGTTCGCCGTTTCGCCCCCGGCCCGTTTTGTGACGATGTTGACGACGCCGCCGATCGCCGCGTCGCCGAAGAACGCCGAGTCGCCGCCGCGAATGACCTCGATGCGCTCGATGTGCGCGGGAGGGATCGAGGAGAGATCCACGCCGCCGCCCGACGCGGGGTTGACGCGCACGCCGTCCACAAGCACGACGACCTGCTCGGCGCTCGCCCCGCGAATCGACACCGTCGAGAGCCGGCCGAGCCCGCCGAAGTCGCGCACGTTCACGCCCACGGCCCGCGCGAGCACCTCGGGCGTCGTCACGAAACGCCCCTCGTATTCGCTCATGTCGATCGATTCGACGAAGGCCGGCGGATCGGCGAGCGACTCGTTCACGCGCCGCGCCGTGACCTTGTATTCGTCAAGATTCTTCTCCGTCGATTCCGCGTCCGGCTCGTCATCGGCGATCGCCGCCGCGACAAATCCCGCGATCAGCGCGCAAACGAGCACGGCGACGCGAATCGGGCGCCGCGGGGACGAAAGTTTTCGTAGGATCTTCAATGGACGCCTCGCCGGGTTCGATCCGCCTAACATGCGGTCCGAAGCTGGTCAACGACGATCCCGACGATGTTCGGGCGGGGACCAAATGGGGTAAGCTCGGCGCTTGTTTTCCACGGAGCATCGCATGGAATCGAATCGGGACATCACGGTTGAGCGTGACGGGCACCTGCTCATGATCGGGGTCAACCGGCCGGGCAAGAAAAACTCGTTCACGCCCGACATGCTGAACACGCTTGGCCGCGCGTATATGGAACTCGAAACCGACGACGACCTGCGCTGCGGCGTGCTCTTCGCGCACGGCCCGAATTTTACGGCGGGCCTCGACCTCACGCTCTTCGCCGAACGTTTCGCCGAGGGACGCCTGCTCGACGCCGAGGGCGGGATCGATCCCTTCCGTCTGTCCGAACCGTGCCTCACCAAGCCGGTGGTGACGGCGATTCAGGGCCTGTGCCTCACGGCGGGAATCGAATTGATGCTGGCCACCGACGTGCGCGTCGCGTCGGACGACGCGCGCTTCGCACAGATCGAAGTTCAGCGCGGATTCTTCGCGGCGGGCGGTGCGACAATCCGGTTCGTGCAGGAGGCCGGTTGGGGTAACGCCATGCGTTGGTTGCTCACCGGGGACGAGTTTAATGCGGCCGAGGCTTTGCGGATCGGGTTCGTTCAGGAGGTCGTCGAGACCGGCAAACAGCTCGAACGCGCCGTGGAGATCGCCCGCGTCATCGCCGACCGCGCGCCGCTCGCCGTCCGCGCCACGAAGCGCCTTGCGCACCTCGCGGTCCGGCGCGGTTTCGACGAGGGGGCGTCACGGCTGATGCCGGACCTGCGTCCCGTGATGGAGACGGAAGACGCCGGGGAGGGCGTGTTGAGTTTCATCGAGCGACGCAAGGCGAACTTCAAGGGTCGCTGACGCGCCGTCAGCCGCCGACCTCCTGCGCGTAGGCTGCAATCATGCGCTCCATCGAGAACAACGTCGTCGCCGTCTCGCGGGCCCTTGCGCCCATCACGGCACGTCCGTCGGGATCGGCCAGCAGTCGGCAGATCGCGTGTGCGAGCGCCGCGTGGTCGCCGACCGGCACCAGCAGTCCGTCGTCGCCGTCCGTGATGATTTCGGGATTGCCGCCGACGCGCGACGCGACGACCGGCACGCCCGCCGCCATCGCCTCGCACACGGCAAGCGAGAGTCCTTCGTAGAGCGACGGTACCGCGAGCACGTCGATCCCGGGCAACAGCCGGTCCACGTCGTCGCGAAACCCGAGAAAACGCACCCGATCGCCGTAGGACTCGGCCGCGCGGCGCAGTTCCTGTTCCGTTTCCGGGCGGCCTCGACCGATGAGAAAGACCGTGGCCCGAGGATGCTCCGCGAGGATCATCGGCATCGCGGCCAGAAGCACGGCGTGGCCCTTCACCGGATAGAGGCTTCCGACGAGCGCGACGGTCGGTTCGTCGGTGACGCCGAGTCGCGTGCGGGCTTCGGCCCGATCCTTGTCCGCGGCGATCGGCGGAATCACGACGCCGTTGTGGATGACACCGATGCGATGCCGCGGCACCCGCAGGATTTTTGCCAGGTCGTCGCGGATGGCGAAACTCACCGCGATGATGCGACTGCCGAGCAGGAGCGCGAGGTGATAACCCGCGCGCCGAAACCACGGCGACGCGTACTCGAGATTTCCGTGCACGACGGCCACGTGGCGCACGCGCGCCATGCGCGCGGCGATCGCGCCCTGCACGTTCAGATAAAGTTCGTGGGTGACGAACGCGCCGGCCTGCCAGTTGCGCAGCATGCGCGCGAGCGACGCGACCCCGCCGAAGTTCCACAGATGGCCGACGGGATGGATCTCGTGCGGCACGTTCCGCGCCGAAAGCTGCTCGTCGAGCCAGCCCGGCTTCGCCAGCACCGCCCTCGAAACGAACCGATTCGCGGGCAGGCGATCGACGAGATGGAGCATGACCCGCTCCGCCCCGCCGGGATTGCCGGTCTCGATGGCATGCGCGACGAGACGGGCGTCGCCGACGGTCGGCTCGGTTGCCCGCAGGCGCAGAGCCCTGCGGAGTTTGCGCACGACCGGCTTCGCGCGTTCGCGCAACAGGCGGATCGCCCGGATGTAGAGCCGGTCCAAAAATCCGAATTGCGCATCCGCGCCGAACCCGTAGATCGGACCGCGCACGCGGAAGTCGCCGCGCCGGAATGCGTCGAGAATCGCGTCGGCGTTCGCCTCGCAGCGCAGTTCGAGCCGCATGGCCCGATAATGCCCCGGGCGATGAAAGTCCACGCCGCCGAATGCCTTCAGGTTGGGATTGATCCGCCGGATCTCGTCGATCGCCGTGATGTTTCGGTACGACGGGACGAACGGGCTGTCGTGAACGGCGTTCCACGCCTCCGCGCCGTCGAGGGCGGACAGAAATTCGGGGTCGCGTTCGAAATCCGTCTCGTCCGGGTGTGCGAGCACGGCAATTCCGCCGCGCTCGTGAATCCCGCGGACGATCTTCGCCGGGTCGTGCTCGTCGAAAAACTCGCTCACGTTCATGCCGAGGATGTGCGTGCGGCGGGGCGTGGCGAACTCGATGCCGGGGATCAGCACGAATCCCGGTCGGGAGAGCTTGCGGCATTCGGCTTGAAGTCGGCGGTAGCTTTCGGCGTCCACCGAATTCTCGTGCTCGGTGATCGCGACGAACGCGAGGCCCTTTCCCTCGAGATGGTCGGCGAATCGATCGACCGACAATGCGCCGTCGTGGGAAAACGTCGTGTGGGAATGGATGATGCCGCGAATCGTTCGGGGGAACAGTCGACGCGAGATGAGACGTCCCCATTTGCGGGCGAACGTCCGGTATTCGTGCAGCGCCGGCCGAGGATCGTCCATCGACTCGATCTCCGCTCGCCCACCCATCAGGAGCCATTCGCGCAGATACGCCCATCGCGACCGCCCGGCGGGCAGGGCGGCCGATCCCTTTGCGAGTGCCACGGCGACCGACTCGATGTCGCCCAGCAGGTGGCGCGTCCGCAATCGCGGCCGAAAACCGGGCATGGAAAAAGCCTCGCCGCGTTTCATCTTCGCGAGAAGGGCGGGGAAATCGACCCCCGCGTCGATGGCGAGTTGCAGCGACCCCCAGAATCGTCCATTGATCTCCATGAGATTCGGTCGTCCCTCGGCGTCCCGCTTGAATTCCACCATGATCGGACCGGTCCACGCGAGGCGCTCGATCAGCGCGAGGGAGTGTCGCCGGACGACGGCATCCGGCACCATCGCCTCGCGCAGCACGCTCACGCCGCCCGAGGGGGGGAGCTCGCGCAGGCGCCGGTGGAAAAACTCCGCCAGCACGACGCCGTCTCGCGCGAGGGCGAAATACCCCACGCCGTCGCCCGTCACGCGCGTCTGCAAGAGCACGGGAAATGCACCTTCGGGAAGGTTCTTGAGCCGCGCTCGCAGTTCCCGCTCGTTCGCCGCGTAGGTCACACCCAGCGCGACGAGCGTTTCCCCGTCCAGCACGCGCGAACGTCGCGGTTTCACGACCAGGGGGTAAGACAATTCGGCCGGGATCGGCGAGTCGGCGCGCTCGATGGCGATCGTGCGTGGAACGTCGAGGCCGAGCTCGCGCGCGAGACGAAAGACCTCGTATTTGTCCGCGGCGAGTTCGAGCGTTTCGATGTCGGGCTGCACGACGAGCCCGCCGTGATCGGCGCGACCGAGCGCGAAGCACGAAGCGTCGGTGAGCGGAACGATCAGCTCCGCATCGATTCGCCGTGCCTCGCCGAGCACCTGTTCGGCGAACAGCCTCGGTGCGGTCATGGGGTCGGAGACCGAAAAAAATCGCGACGAGTATCGGGATACGGAGGCGAGCGAGGGATGCCGCGTCGCCGCGACGTGGACCTCGTGTCCCGCTCGTCCCAGCGAACGCACGGCGGCGAGCGCCGATCGTTCGGATGCGTCGCAAACGATGACGCGCACGCGCAACTCCCGCGAAATTCCGGCCGAAAATCCGCGCCGTTTGTAACCTATCTTGATTTCGCGGGGAAGATATGAGAAACGGCCAAGGCACTGTTTTTTCCTCAAAATATCCGTTTCGGACGACCGCGATCGGCGCAGGACGCGCCCATCGCGTGGTGTCGCGGCGGATCGGTCGGTCGTTCCGATATTCGTAACGCCGTTGGGGCTTGGGTGACGCGTCGGGGCCGTTTTCCAATCTATCTTGTGGCTTTGGCGTTGGGGGCGTCGCTCTTGCCCGACGCGCACGCCGACGTGCTCTACAGTTACGGCTACAACGCGCGCGGCATCGCGCTCGGCGGCGCCACGGTGGCGCAGGCCAAGGACTTCGGCGTCGCCTACTACAACCCCGGCGGCAGCGTCTTTCTGGAAATCCCGGCCATCGGCCTGGGATACATGAAGACGGGGAACTGGCTCGACCAGCGTTACGGAGAAAAGGCCGAACTCGACAGCACCGAGGGAACGGTTTTCGGCGCGGTACTGCCGTTTCCCTTTGGCGGATTTCTGAAGGATCGACTGGCGCTCGGCCTCGCGGCATTCATCCCGCGCGGCGTCTTCCTCGCGCTCGACGTGCCGTATCCCCGCGTGCCGCAGTATGTCCTTCTGCGCAACTCCGGGCGTCAGGCCACGCAACTTCCGACGCTTTCCATCCGCGTCTTCGACTGGCTCGGAGTGGGCGGCGGCGCACAGCTCTTTTCCAACACCGACGGTGAGATCAACGCGATCATCGATTCGAACGGCGACGTGCAGACCTACACGGGGCAGGAGGTCTTCACGAGCTTCGCGCCCACGTTCGGCGCGCTGGTGAAGGGCGGCGAGATGTGGGCGCCGCTCGACGGCCTCTCGCTCGGTTTCGTTTTCCGCGAAGAGTTTTTCACCAACTATCGCATCCCCATCAACACGTACATCGGTCCAGCCCCGATCACCCTGATCTTCGAGGCGACGAGCATCTATACGCCGCGCCAGTGGACGGCGGGCCTGAGTTGGGAGAATGAGGATCTCGGCCTCGTGGCCGAGGTGGATGCGTCATACAACGAGTGGAGCGGATTCCCCGATCCCAACCTTGTCGTCGATGTCGATTTCACGGTTCCCGTCCTCGACATCAGCTTCCTGTCCGGCGAGACGATCGAGCCGAATTTCCACGACACGGTCACGGTGCGAACCGGTGTCGAAAAGGAAGTGTATTCCGGCGAGATCCTCGGACTCATGACGCAGGCCGGATATTTTTGGGATCCCTCGCCGGTGCCCGCGCAGACGGGCGTGACGAATTACCTCGACTCCGACCGGCACGTGGGATCGGCGGGGCTCGCATTCGAATGGTTCCGGATCGGCAATTATGAATTCGCCGGTCCGTTCACGCTCCAGCTTTTCGGCCAGATGCACTACCTCGTGCCGCGCGTGTTCTACAAAGACACGAGCGTCGAGGCGGACAATCCGGGTTATCCGCGCATCGACGTGGGCGGGTGGATCTACGGCATGGGCGCCAACGTGACCTGGTACTTCGACTACAACTGAGGCGGATGTGAAGCGCGCGCTGATCGCCATTCTGATCGTTTCGAGCCTGCCGGCGGCGGCGTGGGCGACGCCCTACGACACCTTCGGCATGGGCCCGCGCGCGATCGCGATGGGCGGCGCGTACGCGGCGGTCGGCGGCGACACCTCGGCGCTCTACTACAACACCGCGGCGCTCGTGCGTGCGTACCCGTTTCACATCGAACTCGGCTACAAGCGCGGCGACATGGTCATCACCTTCAACGACGAGCAGGCGGATATCGACTCCGAGCGCGGCGTCAGCTTCGGCGCGATCGTCGGAAAGACCGTCATGAACCGCCGTCTGCGCATCGCGGGTTCGATCTATACGCCCGACGACCATTTCATGCGCTTCATGCTCCCCACGCGCACCTCGCCTTACGTGCTGCGTTACAACAACGAAAACCACACCCAGGCCACGTTGCTGGGCGCGGGATGCGAAATCTTCTCCTGGTGGTCCGTCGGCCTCGGCGCGAGCTTCGTGTCGGGCAACGTCGGCGGCGTCGATTTCGCGTTGTATGAAGACAAACCGGCCGAGGGCAACCTCACGTCGCGCCTGGCCGGCGACCTCGTGCCGAATTTCGGAACGATGTTTACGCCGACCGAGTGGTTGACGATCGGCCTGGCGTACCGATCCAAGCGCGAACAGCAGCTCGGCCTGCCCAACCGCATCGCGTTCCCCGAGCTCAAAGTGCTGATGGACAACGGCATTATCGTATTCCACGATGGCCGGCTCGTGCTGAACGTCCTGAGCTTTACCCACTTCTCCCCGCGCCAGGTCGAACTCGGCGTGGCCGTGCAACCGAACGAGCGCTGGCTGCTCTCCCTCGACGCGACGCACTACGCGTATTCGGAAATGAGGACGAACGTCGCAAACTCCAAGGCGGTGATGGAAGGTGATTTCGGGGAGGTCTTCCCGACGGGGCCGGATCTCAAAATCCCGAAGCCGAAGCTTCACGACATCATCGGAGTCGCCGTGGGAACCGAGTATGCGGCGGTGTACGACACGGTCTTCAAGCTCCACCTGCGTGGCGGCTACACCTATCGCCCGACGCCCGCGCCCGAGCAGAGCGGCCCCCTCAACCTGTACGACTCCGATCTCCACATCTTCAGCGCGGGGCTTGGCTTCACCTTCGCCGAATTCTCGAAGGTCTTCCCGGCGCCGATCTCGATCAACATCTACGACCAGTTCCACTACCTGGAACCCCGCGTCATGCACAAGGAATCGGCGACGAGCGACGTGGGCGACGTCGAGTTTCGCGGCACCGCCAACGTGATCGGCGGCGGATTCGTGTTGAGGTTTCAGTGATGAAACGAAAAACGCGGGCGGTTTGGTGGATGGCGCTGGCGCTACTCGTCATTTCGACGACGGCGTGGGGCATCGCGTGCGGAACGCAGGGCGACATCATCGGCGGCGTCACGTCCTGGCCGTATTCGGGCGTGAAGCCGTGGGCCAAGATCGACTTGGACCCGGACCAGGGCGGTCTCCAGCCGTTCATTTTCATCTCGAACGGAGATTTCGACTACATCGAGCCCTCGCTCGTGAAGGCGCACGGATATTTCTGGGTGTTTTTCGAACGACGGTTCTGGCGCATGGTGGACGGCATAAAAGTCCCCACCGGTTCCGACATTCTCGTCGGGCGCTCGACCGATACCCTCACGTACGAATGGGTGAACGACGGAAAGCCGGTGCTTCGGGCCGATCAGCATTGGGAGACCGGCTGCGTCGGCGCGCCGACCGTGCGCGCCAAGGGCGACGGTTTCGAGATGTGGTACGCGGGCGGAGTGGGCGCGGGCATCGGCTTTGCGACGAGCGACGACGGCATCGCATGGACCAAGCACGACGGACCGGTGGTGACCGGCGATCAGAACTGGGAAGACGGGTTCGTAGGTGCGCCGGCGGTGGTGCGTTTCGCGGGTCGTTTCCGCATGTATTACTCGGGCGGCTTCGCGCGTCAGACCGAGTTCTCGCAGTTCGCGGGGCGCTTCATCGGGTATGCCGACAGTGAAAACGGTGTGACCTGGACCAAGCGCGACGCGCACGGCCGCAATTCGAAGGACGATCCCGGCGACGTCTTTTACATTCTCGGCCCAACGCAGCCCTGGCAGGGTTATGACCCGCAAGACCCGTATGCGGGCGCGGTGGCGAGCCCGAGCCCACTGTTCACCCGACCGGTCGATCGCAATCTGCTGTTGCTCTACTACACCGGCAATCCGGTGGGGGACCCGGTGAATTCCGAGACATCGGTCGGCGTCGCGGGCGCTTACGACGAGATGATCGACATCGAGGACGGCGCGGAGTTCGAGGTCAACCCGGTCCTGTCGGAACGATTTGCGCTGACCCTCGACGGCGTGTCGCAGTACCTCGCATACTCGGAATCGACTCCCAGCGTCATTCGGACCGAATTCGACCAGTATTTCATGGCGTTTTCGCAGACGGACCCCCTGTCCGAACTCACCGGCGGCAAACAGGGAATCGCCATGGCGGCGTGCCCGAGGTATTGAAATCGGAGAGTGGGTCGCGCCGGCTTCCGGCTCCGATCGTTGATTTCGATCATAGACGCCGAAAATCCGGATCGTGTAATATCCGTCGTCCAGCGGGCGATTCGGCGACATTTCGCCGCTTTGAAGACGAACACCATCCCGGGCGAACGGCCCGGACGCAGGAGGAGACCAATGGCCGGAACCGATATCAGCGTGAGCCGGACGGCGGCGAGCGAGATTCGCAACCTGATGGCGCAGGAAGGACTCAACGAGGGCGCGTTTCTTCGCATCGGCGTGAAGGAGGGCGGCTGCTCGGGCCTCTCCTACATCATGCACTTCGACACCAAGGTGGGCGAGAACGATCAGGTCTTCGAGTGCGAGGGCATCAAGATCCTTTGCGACTCGGAAAGCTACTTCTCGCTGACCGGCATCGAACTCGACTACCAGGGCGGGCTTGGCGGTCAGGGATTCATGTTCAAGAATCCCAACGCGCGCATGTCGTGCGGGTGCGGCAAGTCCTTCTCCTGATCCCGATCCGAGGCTCGAAATGAACGCAGGGCGATCCCAACCCTGCGTTTTTCGTTCGCGTTTACATGACGCTTACCCGGTTCATCCGACGATCTTGAGGCCGGCGATCGCCACGACCAGCAAACCGATGAACCCGAGCCGCGCGGGCGTGGCGGGGTCGTCGAAGAGCCAGATTCCCAAAATCGCCGTGCCCGCCGCGCCGATTCCCACCCAAACCGCATAGGCGGTCCCGATCGGGATGCTTTTCAGCGCCTGCGCGAGCAGCACGAAGCTGCCGATCATCATCAGCACGGTGATGACGCTGGGCCAGAACTTGGAGAACCCGTCGGTGTACTTCAGGCCGACGGCCCAACCCGTTTCCAGCAATCCCGCGAACGCAAGCCAGATCCAAGCCACGTCGTCGTCCTTTCCGTTCCGGTCGATACGATCGCCGGTCTTCGGCGCGAAAACCATGACCTCGCGCCTTTACCGAAAAATTCGTTTGTGTCATAGAGGCGGCCCTCTCGGCGGTTCCATTTCCGACCGTCGGCCCGGATCGACATGGCCAAACTGACGAAAGCCGAAATCCGCGACGCCGTCGTGACGTCGCACCCGAAAAAGGCCGCGCGGATCATTCGCCGGCGGCCCGCGAAAGAGGCGTGGTCGCTCATCTTCGACCACCCCGAGCCGGCCCGCGTGGTGCGCCATCTGCCGGTCGAGGACACCTACCTGCTCATCAAACAGGCGGGCGAAGAGGACGCGCTCGATCTGTTGGAGCTGTGCACGGGCGAGCAGATCCAGGGTGTCTTCGATTTCGAGTGCTGGGACAAGGACGATTTGCGCGACAAGTCCGCCCGGCACTGGTTCACGGTGCTCATGGGCCTTTCCGACGACGCCTTCATCGCGCGGCTTCGCGAACTCGATTTCACATTGCTCGTGCTTTTCGCCAAGCGGCACATGCGCATTGAGCGATTCGAAGAAATGTACGACGGCAACCTGCCGGCCGACCCCCGCCTGTACATGCCGCCCGACCGGCGGCACCTGATCGAGTACCTCGGCAAACCCGCGACCGTCACTTTCGTCCACGAGTTCACGCAGCGCGTGTTTCGGATCGATCAGGAGTTTTTCTACAAGCTCGTCGAGGCGGTGTACTGGGAGGCGTCGGTCGACCTGGAAGAGTGGGCTTATCAGGATCGCACCGGCCGGATGGCCGATCGCGGATTTCCCGAATACTTTGACGCCATCGAGATCTTCGCGCCGGTGAATCCGGATCGCTTTGTTCCGGGCGAGAAGGCGGCAGCCGCCGGCCTCGCCGAGGACGAATCGGCCCTGGCGAGCCGCGACCGTTATCTGCAATGCTACGAACACCGAACTTCGTTTCTCCATCGCGTCCTGGTGAAGAACTTCGCGGGGCGCGACGAGGCAATCGTCGAGATCGCCGGCATCGTGAATATGGCGACCGTGGCGTATCGGGTCTCCTTCGCCGACGTCGAGGCCATGCGCACGATCGTGACCTCGACGGACAGCTACCTCAATATCGGGCTCGAGTTTCTCGCAAACGACGACGAAGCCCGCGCCGTCGCCGTGCTCGCGAAGCGCCGCCTGCTCGACGTGTACAAGGTCGGGCGCAGCCTCGTGCATCGGTTGGGCGTGCGCGCGAAGTCGCTCGTCGCGCGCGCCGCGGCCGACGGAAAGAGCGAGAAATTCCTCATGCTCGACTCGCCGCACCGCGAGTTCGTCGAGGCGCTGCTCGGGCGCGACCCGCGGCGGTTGGACCCGGCGGGCACCTCCGCGGGCTCGGGCGACGAGGGGGATTTCGAGTCCTGGCGCGAGGTCGAAGCCGTGTCCTTACGGCTCGATGCCTGTGAGCGGTTTGTCGGGCTGCTGGCCGACGCCTGCGGACTCACTCCCGAAGCGGTCGAGCGTATCCCGATGCTGGGTCTCAATCACGACAACGCGCTGGGTCTCACCTACCGCACACTCTTTTCCACCGCGTACGCCAACGACGTGCTGGGGCGGCCTTTCGCACCCAAACCCCTGCGCGTGGAAGATCTCCCGCGCGTGTTCGAACGATTCAATCTGGCGGGCGACGGCGCGCTGGCGCCGACCCCCCGCGAGGAGTTTTTGCGCTGGCTCGCGTCGCGCAACGCCGAGGATCTGTGGCCGCTCTTCGACGAAATCTTCCGCGCCCTCGCGGGCGAACTCGTGATCGTCACGAAGATGCGCCGGCCCGACGTGCGTTATCTGTCGACCCTGCTCATGGAACTGCCCTGGTGAGCCGCGCGGCCCGGGCGCTCTTTTTGGAGGATGCCGTGACGAAGTTTCGCATCGAACGCGATTCGATCGGCGAGCGCCCGATTCCCGCGGATGCCTACTGGGGCATCAACGTCGCGCGGGCCATCGAAAACTTTCCGATCAGCGAGCGCCGAATCCATCCGCGAGTCGTTGTCGCATACGCACGCATCAAAAAAGTCGCCGCACGCGTGAATGCGGACGCCGGGCGACTGCCCGCGAAGCACGCCCGGGCCATCGTGCGCGCGGCCGACGAGGTCATCGGCGGCGCATTGCGCGATCAGTTCATCGTCGATGTCTTTCAGGCCGGCGCGGGCACCAGCACGAATATGAACGTGAACGAGGTGTTGGCGAATCGCGCCCTCGAGTTGATCGGTCGCGCCAAAGGGGAGTACGACGTCATCAGCCCCAACGACCACGTCAACATGGGGCAATCGACCAACGACACCTATCCCACCGCCATGCGTCTCGCGGTTCTCGACGCCCTCGACGGATTTTTCGACGAGGCCGATCGCCTCGCGAAGACGTTCGCCGCCAAGGGGCGCGAATTCGCCCGCGTGGTGAAGAGTGGGCGCACGCATCTGCAGGACGCGGTGCCGGTCACGCTCGGCGGGGAATTCGCCGCATATGCCGAGGCGCTCGCGTCGTCGCTGCGGCACGTGCGACGCACCTCCGCCGATCTGCTCGAACTGGGCATCGGCGGCTCCGCCGCGGGGACCGGCATCACCACGCATCCCGGATACGCGCGCGAAATGGCGGCGGGGCTCGCGAAGGAAACGAGCAAGCCGTTCCGACGCGCGAAAAACCTCCAGCACGCGATGCAGTCGCAAGCACCCATCGGCCGCGTATCGGGCGCGGTGCGCGACTTCGCCATCGAGCTTGGCCGCATCGCGAACGACCTGCGCCTGCTGTCCTCCGGTCCGACGACCGGCCTTGCCGAGATCCTTCTGCCGTCGCTGCAGGCGGGCAGTTCGATCATGCCCGGCAAGGTGAATCCGTCGATGCTCGAAATGGTCAACATGGTGTGCCAGCACGCGATCGGCAACGACACGACCGTGGCCTGGGCGGTGGGGGCGGGCCAGCTCGAGCTGAACGTCATGATGCCGGTGATGATCGAGAATCTGCTCGAATCGATCGAGATTCTCGCGTCGGCAATGCGGCAAATGCGCGTGTTGTGCGTGGACGGTATCGCGGCGGACGCGAAGCGCTGCGAGGACTACGCCTACCGCTCGCTAGGGCTCTCGACGGCGCTCAACCCGCACATCGGCTACCTGAGCGCCGCCAAGGTGACCAAGCAGGCGCTCGCCCAGGGCAAGACTGTCGTACAGGTCGTGCGCGAACTCGGCCTGCTCTCCGACGCGGATCTCGCGCGCGTACTCGATCCCGTCGCCATGACGCGGCCCGATCCGGCACTCGCGCCGAAGCGCCGAAAGCGCTGAGTGGGCCCTATGGAAGGGCATTGACGCGCGCGGCGATTGCGTGTCAGGGAAGAATTCCGCGCGCCGATTTTCCGCGCGGATGGATGGCGATCAACATGCAGATTCGACCGTGGCTGCTATTTGTGGCGATTGGTGTCGCGAGCCTCATCGGCTGTTCCGAAGACGACAAAATCACCGTGATCGACAACGCGCAAATCGCGGGCGAGTCGGGCGACGACGACGACGATTCGAAGTGCTCCGACGGCGAACGGATGTGCGACGATCTCGATTACCCATGGGAATGCGCGAACGGCGAGTGGGCCGCGCTTCCCGCATGTCCCGAACCGACGTATTGCAACGCGGGGGAATGCGTCGAGACGTTTATCGAGTTTCCGAAGGACGAGTCGCCGCATCGCGACATGATCGAGTGGTGGTATTGGACGGGCCATGTCGACAGCGAGGACGGCGAGCGTTTCGGTTTTGAGGTCACGTTC
The DNA here is from genome assembly GCA_020845895.1 of Deltaproteobacteria bacterium. Classification (NCBI taxonomy): domain Bacteria; kingdom Pseudomonadati; phylum Myxococcota; class Myxococcia; species Deltaproteobacteria bacterium. The sequence goes on from JADLEX010000149.1 coordinate 23,505, forward strand.
TTTTACGGCGCGGCGCTGTTCGGCATCCCGGCGTGGATGATCAACGTGGCGGTGCTCGACGTCGAGAGCGGCGAGCACGCCGAGGCCGTGTGGCTCGACCTGCACGACGCCAACGAAAACCCCGAGGAGCTAAACCTTTGGAGTCGCGACGCGGCGGTCGTGCGCGGACCGGACGGCGTGTTTCACCTCTCGGCGAACACCGGTACGCACACCCTCGAGTTGTCGCTCGCGGATACGCAGGGTCCCACGTATCACGGGTCGAACGGCAGCATTCGTATGAGCTCGCGCACGGCGGATTCGTTCTACTACTCGCGCATGCGGCTCGCGGCCGAAGGCCGGATGGATCGCGGCGACGGCTCGATTCCCGTCTCGGGCGAGGCGTGGATGGACCACCAGTGGGGCAATTTCGTTCCGTTCGTCCTGATCGGCTGGGACTGGTTCTCGGTGCAGCTCGACGACGGGACCGAGCTGATGTTCTTCGTCTTCCGCGGCGACGAGCACGATGCGTCCGTGGTGGACATGGCGTCGGGAACGTTCGTCGATGCGAATACCGATCAGTGGCCGCTGCTCGAAAGCGATGTGATCGTCGAGCCTCTCGACGAGTGGACGAGCCCGACCACCGGCTCGACCTATCCGCAGGATTGGCGGCTGCGCGTGCCGAAGCTCGACCTCGACTTGACCCTCACGTCGGTCATGGATGACGCGGAGATGGTCAACCCGATGTGGAATTACTGGGAGG
>JADLEX010000150.1 GCA_020845895.1 Deltaproteobacteria bacterium
CACGAGATCGAGCTGCTCAAGTATCACGACATGTACGTGGACAAGGCTCGGCGCCTCGGGTTGGAGTGCCCGGCGCTCTCCATCACCAACGAGCAGGCCGTCGCCGCAGTGAGCGAAGCGGTGAAGACCTTTGCGAAGCACGGCGTGCGCGCGCATTGCCTCGATCTGGACGCCGCGCGGCACCACGCCGAGTTTCCCGCGCGCGTGTACGACATTCAAAACGCGATCCGCGCCGACGGCTACAACTTCTGCTTCGAAGTCGCCTTCCTGAAAACCGAGTTCTACAAAAGAAACGGCTTCGCCGAGCCGACTCCGATCCACCGGGCGCGGCGGCTGGCGTACGTGCTGGAACGCAAGAAGGTGACGATCTGGCCCGACGAGCTGATCGTCGGCAATTTCACGTCCAAGCGGCGCGGCGCGCTGGTGTGGGAGGAATACTCCGGCGCGTTGTTCGGGACGATTCTGCACAAGCTAAACCGGCAGCAGCCGGTGGCGTTCCGGTGCTCGCGCGAAGACCGGCTCCGGTTCTATCGCGAGGTGCTGCCGTTCTGGTTGAAACACGGGCTCGTCCGGCAGAATTATCGGTCGCTCGGCGATTTCCGACTCGCGTTCGCCCGCATCTCCGAGATGAGTACCGGTTTCAACAACAACCTGTCGGGCATCGCGCACTTCGTGGTGAATTACGAGCGCGTGCTGCAACTGGGCACCAGCGGGATCATCCGGGAGATCGAGGCCGCGAAGGAGGAACACCCCGCGAACAATCAGGATTTTTACGACGGGGCGATCATCGCCCTCCACGCTCTCGAAACCTTCGCCCGCCGCTACGCCGACGAACTGGACCGCCTGTCGCGCGCCGAGGGTGATCCGGTCCGGCGCGGCGAGCTGGAGCAGATGGCCGCCGCGTGCCGCCACGTGCCGGTCCATCCGGCGCGGACGTACCGCGAAGCGATCCAAAGCATGATGTTTCTGCACATCGCGCTGTGCATCGAGTCCTACGAAAACGCCGTCTCGCCCGGCCGCCTCGACCAGATCCTCAATCCCTACTACGAGCGCGACAAATCCGCCGGCGTCATCACCTACGAACAGGCTCGCGAGCTGCTGGCGCTGTTCATCCTGAAACTCGACGAGGCTGTCCTGGCCAACGACGGCAACACGTACATGCGGATCGGTCGCCTGTTCGAGACCATGTCCACCGACCAGACGGTGACCGCGGGGGGCCTCGGCAAGGACGGGAAGGACGCGACCAACGATCTCACCTACGCCCTGCTCGACATCTGCGAACTCCAGCCCTACGCCGTCAACATGACCGCCCGCATCCACCCGGGCAGTCCGCCCGAATACCTGAATCGGTTGGCCGAGGTGTATATCAACGGCGCGCCGATGCCTGCGCTGTACAACGACGACATCTACGTGGACACGCTGCAACGCCACTATGACACGACCCCCGAGGACGCGCGAAACTACGCGATCATCGGGTGCGTCGAGCCCAACGCATCGGACGACCACTACGGCAACACCGACTGCGCCAACATGAACGTGACGTTGCCGCTGCTTCAGGCGCTACGGGGGGACGAGCGCGACCTGTGGAATTTCGGCCATGCCGACCAGCTCGAAAAAATCGCCACCAAGTTCATGGAGCACCATTTCCGCGACGGCGGTGAAAGGGCTCGGTGGGTATTCGATCGGTATTCGCGCGCGCGCGCGGCGTACCAAAAGGCGCGGGCTCCGAAGCTCGATCCGCCGAAGAACATGGACGAGTTGCTCGCTCGCTTTCAAACGCGCCTGAACGTAATAGCCACATCGATCCTGAGCGATCACCAACGGATCGAGCAGCTCCTGCGCGAGCAGTTTGCGGTTCCGCTGTCGTCGTCACTGTCGCGGGGGTGCGTCGAGAGGGGCAAGGATCTGAACGAAGGCGGCGCGCGGCACAACAGCAGCGGCATACAGGCCGTGGGCATCACCGACGCGGCGGACTCGCTGCACGCGCTCGACCAGGTCGTGTTCCGCCGGAAGCAATTCACGCTGGAAAAGGTGATCGACGCGATCGACCATGATTTTGTCGGTGGCGACCGCCCGCGTATCCGCGAGGCGTTGCTGGCCGTGCCCAAGTTCGGCGACGACCAGTCGACTGAGGCGGTGCGTTGGGTCAACACGACGTTGGAGATTTACAAAAACGCGCTGAAACAGGTCCCCAACTGCCCGCGCGACGGCATCTATGCGGCCGGTTATTACGCCCTGAACGTGAACGACGTATACGGAAAGAAAACGCCGTCGCTTCCTTCGGGGCGCCTTGCGGGCGTTCCCCTTGCCAACAGCGTGGCGCCGCACTACGGAATGCAGGCGGCGGACCTGCTGTCGTCGCTCAACAGCGTCGCCGGCGTCGATTTCGCCGAGTACGCGCCGAACGGCACCACGGTCACCTTCACCATCGACGCGGCGCTGTTCCAGGGGCCGGCGGGGGTCCGCAACCTGGCGGCGATTTTCCGCACGTACTTCATGAAGGGCGGCATGCAGTTCCAGCCCAACGTGATCAGCCGGGAGATCCTGTTGGACGCCTACGATCACCCCGAGAAGTACCCGTACCTTCTGGTGCGCGTCGCCGGTTATTGCGCGTACTTCAACCATCTGTCTGACGATCTGAAGAAGATCATCATCAACCGCACGTGCTACGGCTGATGCGTCGCGGCGCGCGCCGGCGCCGCGACGAAGCGCGAAAGCACGCCACGGCGCAAATGGCTCGCGGCCAAACTTTCCTTGACAGGCCAACGGGGCATCGCGTAGCTTTTTTGCGCTCGTCGCCCACTCCTTCGTGAGGGTTTCATGCGCACCCGAATCCGCACTCGACTCCGCTTTGGAGCCGCGCTCATCCCGATCTTGATCTGCGTTTTCGCGGCGAGCGCCCTGGGGATGGGCGACATGGGCGGCACCCCGGCGAAGTTTCCGAAACCCCGCAAGAATTTCCATGCGAAAATCGTCGATATCAAGGGCGAAGTGTCCGAGGCCGAACTCGTCTCGTGCGGCGGTTCGACCAAGATCACCGGTTATCGCGGAAGCACCAAGATCGAAGTCCCCTTCGCGCGTATTCACACGGTCCGCATCAAGGATCTGGACAACCGATACAAGACCGCCGAGCTGACCATGTGGGATGAGACGAACTACGAAATCCGGGTGAAATCCTTCGGCGTGTGCCAGGGGCTCACCTCGCTCGGCGAGGTGACGGTGAAGATCAAGGACATCCGGGAAGTCGTTTTTGAAAAAGGCGAGTACAGCGAGTTCGGAACGGCGGCCGAACCTACGCCCGAGCCCTGAGGGACCGGCTCGCCGCGGAGCCCGCTTTGAAACGAAAAATCCTGTGGATCGTCCTCGGCCTCGTGGTCGCCGGCATCGTCGCGTTGATCGTCGTGTCGGCGGTTTCCGAGCCCAAAGTCAGCGTCAATACGAAAAAGGTCGAACGCAAGGACATCGTCCAGACCGTCTCGGCCTCGGGCAAGATTCAACCCGTCGTCAAGGTCGATCTGTCGGCCTACGTCTCGGGGGAGATCACCCGCATCCCGGTCATCGAAGGGCAGGCCGTGAAACGCGGCGAACTGCTCGTCGAACTCGATTCCACGCGATATCAGGCGAGCCGCGACCAGCTCTCCGCCGCCAAGCGCGCGGCGGAATCCCAAGTGGCCCTTGCACGGGCAAACCTCGACCAATCCGAGCGCGATCTCAAACGGCTCGAACAACTCGCGACGAAGGACTTGGTGTCGGCCACGGAGCTCGAACGCGCGCGCACGACGCTTCAGGTGCAGGAAGCGACGATGCGCACCGCGGAGGATCAGGCGCGGCAGGCCGGCGCGGGGCTGCGCCAAGCCGGCGACGACCTGCGCAAGACCACGCTCACCTCGCCGCTCGACGGCGTCGTGATTGCCCTCAACAAAAAAGTCGGCGAGATCGCCATCGGCTCCCAATTCACGCGCGACGTCATCATGACCGTGGCCGATGTCTCGGCGATGGAGGTCAAGGTCGAGGTGGACGAAAACGACGTGCCCGCGATCCAGCTCGGTCAGACGGCCGAGGTCGAGGTCGACGCGTTTCCGGACCGCAAGTTCAAGGGCGAGGTCACGATGATCGGCCATTCGGCGAAGACCACCGCCCTCGGCACGCAGGAAGAGACAACGAACTTCGACGTCACCGTCACGATCCGCGATGACGTCTCGCTGCTGCGATCGGGCATGAGCGCCACCGCCAATGTTGTCACCGACACGCGCACGGGCGCGCTGGCGGTGCCGATCCAGTGCGTGACCATGCGCGACCCGACCGCCGATCCCAAAAAGCCGGTCGGGCAGGTGCAGGCCGACAAGCTCAAGGATGTCGCGTACAAGGTCGAGGACGGTCGTTCGAAAATGACCGTGATCGAAACCGGCATCAGCTCCGAGTTCGACATCGAGATCAAGACCGGGCTTGATGAAGGCGCCGAACTCGTGTGCGGTCCGTACAAGACGCTCAACAAGGACCTCAAGGAAGGCGACCTGCTGGAGATCGGCGAGGAAACCGCGCCCACCGAGGACGACCAGGCGTCATGAGCCTTCTTCAGTGCATCGACTTGCAGAAAACCTATGACCTGGGGACGCAGAAACTCCAGGTCCTGTTCGACGTGAATGTGTCGATCGACGCAGGTGAATACGTCGCCGTGATGGGTCCGTCGGGCTCGGGCAAGTCCACGCTGATGAACATCTTCGGGTGCCTCGACACGCCGACGGGCGGGCAGTACGTGCTCGACGGCGAGCAGGTCGCGGGCATGAATGACGACCAGCTCGCCGACGCTCGAAATCGCAAGATCGGCTTCGTCTTTCAGACATTCAATCTGCTGCCGCGCCAGTCGGCGCGGGCCAATGTCGAATTGCCGCTCATCTACAAGGGCGTGCCGGCCGCCGAGCGCCACGCCCTGTCGATGGCCGCGCTCGAGTCGGTGGGGCTCGCCGAGCGCGGGCACCACAAGCCCAACGAGTTGTCGGGCGGCGAGCGCCAGCGCGTGGCCGTCGCGCGTGCGCTCATCAACCGACCCTCGATCCTGCTCGCCGACGAACCGACCGGCAACCTCGACACGCGCACCAGCGTGGACATCATGCGCCTGTTTGGGAAGCTCCACGCCGACGGCAACACGATCATCCTGGTCACGCACGAGGAGGACATCGCCGAGTACGCCCATCGCATCGTGCGCCTGCGCGACGGCCGCATCGAATCGGATCGCCCCGGTTCGGGCAAGACCTGAGCGCCGGAGCGCCGCCGTGGTGTACTTTCTCTTCGAAAGCCTGCGCATGGCGCTCTCGTCGCTGCGCTCGAACAAGCTTCGCAGCCTGCTCACCACGCTCGGCATCGTCATCGGCATCACCACGGTCATCGCGATCATCGCGGTCATCACCGGGCTCAACAAGGCGTTTTCGCGCGAGCTGTCGTCCATCGGCAGCAACGTGCTCTACATCCAGAAGTGGCACTGGGCGTCGAACGACTGGTCGCTGACGCGAAAGTGGAAGGACATCGGCGACCGGGAACTGCATGCGGTGCAGGCCGGGATGACGAAGTCCGACAAAGCGAGCCCGGTTCTCAGCACCGTGCGCAAAGTGAAGTACAAGAGCCGCAAAGCCGAGGACACGTTTGTCTCCGGTGCGGGAGAGGGATACGGCGAGATCCGCGGCGTCTTTCCCGCGTCGGGACGATACCTCACGCAGATCGACCATCGCGGAGCGCGCAACGTCGCCGTCATCGGCTGGGAGCTTGCCGAGCGACTGTTTCGGCAGGAAGCGCCGGTGGGCAAGTCCATTCAGGTCGGCGGGCGGAAGTTCCAGGTCGTGGGCGTACTCGAAAAACGCGGCGACTTTTTCGACATGAATCTCGACCGCATCGTCATCATGCCGATCGAGGCGTTCATGAAAAACTTCGGCCGCCAGCGCAGCCTGACCATCGTGGTACGCCCGAAGAATCCCGAGCAGCCGCAAAGCGCCATCGACGAACTGCGTTCCATCATGCGGCGCGCGCGCCACATCCCATTCGGCGAGCCCGACAACTTCGCCATCAATCAGGTCGATACGCTGCGCGAGCTGTACGACAAGCTCACCGGCGGCCTCTACGCGGCCATGTTCGGCGTGGCGACGATCTCGCTCATCGTCGGCGGCATCGGCATCATGAATATCATGCTGGTGTCCGTCACCGAACGCACGAAGGAGATCGGCATCCGCAAGGCCGTCGGCGCGCGGCGCTCCAATATCCTCGTGCAGTTCCTCATCGAGGCGATCCTGCTGTCGATTCTCGGCGGCATCATCGGCGTCGCGGCGGGGTTCGCGATTTCGTGGATCGTCAACGCCGTCAGCCCGGTGCCGGCGCGCGTCGAGTGGTGGTCGGTGGGTCTGGGTCTCGGATTTTCGGCCACGGTCGGCATCGTCTTCGGGGCGTACCCCGCCCGACGCGCGGCGACGCGTGATCCCATCGTCAGCCTGAGGTACGAGTGATGGCGGTTTCCGAGCGCATCCGGCGCATGCGGGCGCTGTGGGAGGCCGTGAAGATGGCCTTCGACGCCGTTCGCGCGAACAAGATGCGCTCGGTGCTCACGTGCCTGGGTATCATCATCGGCGTGGCGACGGTCATTGCGATGATGAGCATCGTCAAGGGCATCGACAACATCATGACGACCGAGCTCAATCGCATCGGAGCGTCGTCGTTCTTTCTGAAAAAATACCCGTCGATCCAGATCAGTTTCGACTGGCACAAATTTCACAAACGTCCGAACCTCGACATGGATGACGTTAAGGCGATCATGGCCGGCTGTTCGTCGGTCGAGATGGTTTCGCCGACGGTCGTCTATTTCAACGAGGTCGTTCGCGCGGGGAATGAGAAGACCGATCCCGACGTCATGCTCGTCGGCGCGACGAGCACGTACCCCGAGATCGGCGGCATCTACGTGCAGGAAGGCAGGAATTTCTCGACCCTCGAAGACGTGAGCCCACGCAACGTGGCGATCCTCGGCACCGACGTCGTGGAGCGCATCTTCCCCTACGGCAGCCCCATCGGACGGTTCGTGCGCGTCGGCACGCACCGGCTTCGCGTGATCGGCGTTCTGGAGCGTCGGGGTTCGGTCTTCGGCCAGAGCCAGGACAAGCTGATCGCCCTGCCCCTCCCGACGCTGCTCAAGTCGCGCGAGCTCGACGACAATATGGAGATCGCAATCAAGGCGCGGCCCGGCGTTTCGATCAACACGGCGATCGACGAGGTCCGCGCGCTCATGCGGGTGCGTCACAAGCTCAAACTCACCGACGAAGACACGTTCGAGCTCGAAACCCGCGAGTCGATTACCCGCGCCTGGGCGAACATGACCGGCGCGATCTTCGCCGCCGCCATCGGCATCGCCGGCATCTCGCTGCTCGTCGGCGGCGTCGGCATCATGAACATCATGCTCGTCTCGGTGAAGGAGCGCACGCGGGAGATCGGCGTGCGCAAGGCGCTGGGCGCGCGCCCGCGCGACATCTCGCGCCAGTTCCTGATCGAGGCGTCGGCGCTCTCGCTGCTGGGCGGCATCATCGGCGTGCTCATCGCCGTCGGCGGACTGACCGTCGTCACGAGCGTCACCGACGCCCTGCCCGTCGAGATCACCGGATTCGCCGTGTCGCTCGCGCTCGGATTCTCGATCCTCGTCGGCATCATCTTTGGCGTCGTTCCGGCCCGCCGCGCCGCCGCGCTGAATCCCATCGAAGCGCTGCGTTACGAGTGACGGCCGGGCGCGGACTTTTTACACCGCGTCGATCTTGTTCGCGCGGCGGCGATGCGGTACACACGGACTCCCGCGACCGGCATCGGTCGACGGCGCGAAAGGATCGCATGACGGTTCACCTTCGCGCGGACGAACCCGCGCCCGACTTCAC
>JADLEX010000151.1 GCA_020845895.1 Deltaproteobacteria bacterium
ATCGAAGGGTCTCCTCGCTCATGAGATCCCCGCGCAGGCCGGTCGGCATGTTGAGAGCGACACCCCAATTCCGATCCACGATCAGTTCCGCGATCCTTTCCAGCCGCCCGGCGGGCAGATTCAAGAGATCATCGAGAAAGACGAACTCCTGCGCGCCGACCGTGGAGCGCAGCATCTCCATCTCGGCCAGGACGTTCTCCGGACTGCGGTATCGGTACTTTCGACCATGGATATGGTGACAATACGAGCATCCGAAGGGGCATCCGCGACTCGTCATGACGACCGCGTAACGTCGACGGGCATAGAAATAGCCGGGCCTCGAAATGCGGTAATAAGCATCGACTTCAATCGCGTCGATCGCGGGAAACGGCAGCGAGTCGAGATCGAGGATCGGCGGGGCGGAATCCGTTCGAACAACGCGGTCAGTGTCGCGTCGAACGAGACTCGGGACATCCTCGATCCCCAGCCACCCATCCAGATGATCGAGAAGGGCGACAGTTGCGATCTCGCCCTCCCCTGCAATGACGTAATCGATATCGGCGAGATCGGCGAGATCCTCGGCGCGGTGCCCCGCGTGCGCACCGCCGACGACCAGGGGAACATCGGGAAACGTCGCCTTCAGTCGCCTGGCGAGCGCGTGGATCACCTCGGCGTCGGTGCTCATGCCTCCGATTCCGATGAAATCCGGATCGAAGCCCCTCGCGTCGTCGACGACACGCTCGATGCCGAGGCAGTCGTGCTGCATGTCGAAAATGCGCACGACGCATTCGCGCTCGCGTCGGAGATAGGCGGTCAGCGCCATCAGCCCGAGCGGCATCGAGTGGTCGAACGCGCGCTCGAAGGCGGACGCCTGAATCAGAAAGACGCGGCGACGCGTGGATTGGTACGACATCGAGGGAATTGTGCCACAACCCGACGTCCGAATCGACGGGGAAGGTCACGGAGGCGTCGGTTTTTGCGCGCCGCGACGACCTCCGCTCAGGATCGCCTCGCGGTTTGCGTCGATGAACGCGAGCACCGCGTCGCTGTGTCCGTCTCGCCCGCCACGCTCGCATAGGACAACACCATCCTCAAATCGGACGACGCGAAAGTCGTCGCGGTGAAGCGTCGTTTCAATGCCCCGAACAAGATCGGCCTTGGGGATGTTCGCCGACAGGGCGAACAGGTCGAAAACCGCGTACTGTACGCGGGCGTCGACATCCTCCACCTTGTAGAATTCCCGCGACAACGGCAAATGCGGGGCACGTTCGGAAATGCTGAATTGAAGTACGCCGAAACGTTCGCGCGGAAGCGTGGAGAGGACATCGCGCAACACGGCTGCGTGAGGGGTGTCCGTATACGCCGAGAAACGAAATCCCGGTGTCAAGGGCATCGCGCCCATCGACCCGCTCGAAAATGCGGCATGAATCGCCACGAAAAACGCGGACAATGCCAACGATTCAATTCGCGGGCGCCGGCCGGACACCCGTCCATCCTCGGTAACGCGGAATTTCGTCAGGCGCTTCACACCCATGATCGCCGCGACGAACACGACCGGTAGCACGATCACGAAATGCGTATGCATTTGCCGAACAAGGATGTTGTCCGGCGACAGAAGCGTCCTAACGATCTCCATCGCGGCGAGGTTCTGCGTGGTCAGGATCATGTATCCGAAACTCGGCAACGCGGGCAGCAGCCACAGCGGGGCGAACAGCGCGAGAAACGCGACGTGCGCCAGAAGGCGCAGGTGATCGTACGAGTCCGGTTCAAAGACAGTCCGGGCGATCCGATTCAGGACGGGACCATCGGACTGAGCCACGAACAGATGCAACTGGTCGGCGTCCGCGCCGCCTCCGAGGACGATTCGCATGATGCCGAGCGCCGCGATCAGAACTCCGAAGGTCAGCATTGACCGGGCGATCAGTCGTCGCGCATCGTCGTGACGCTTCGTGACCCAATAGATGACGCCGAGCATCACAAATGCCGGAATCGCGTCGATCCGGCAGATCCCACCGACAGTCGCGGCTGCTAGAGCCCATTGTGGATTTTTGCGATCGAACGCCCAGATCGTCGCCAATAGCGCCGCGCCGCACCAGATCTCCACGCGCTGAAACCCGATCACCATCATGTCCACGACGGGATTCAGCGCAAACCCCAGCGCGAAGACCGCGGCGGGACTTGCACTTCCGAGATGACGCTTACCAATGGCGTAAATGAGCGGAATGCAGACCGCAAACCCCGCCACATGAAAAAGGACGATGACGACCGGCGATCGGAGTGCGGCATAAACGGGGCCGACGATTAGGTGGTAGCCCGAGTAGAGCAGCCCGTAATTGAAAAACTTGTTTTCGATGGGGACGCCTTGGATGAAGTGTTCGTAGTACCGGGCGGTCTTTGCGAAATCGAGGAAGTAAGGATCGAAGTTGATCCACTTCGCCCGACATATCCATAGCGCCGTGGCGGCGAATGCGAGCGTGAGAGCGCCAACGAGAATATCGACGACGCGGCCCGTCTCCAGCCACCTCGACTGAATCGCGTTTGAACCTTGCGTGGCGATTCCGTCCAACCCCGTCACCGTGATGAAATTGTCCGCGCCGCGCGACCGGCATCCGGTCGGAAGTCAGCCGACGGGAGCCTCGCGTAACGCTTTTCGCCGTTCCCAACGTATCATCCAACGGCGAAGCGCATTCGTCGAGGGGAGGAACGAGGCGGCCGTCAGCGGCTTCGCCGGGGGATGGAAGTGACAAGCCCGGCAAGCGGGAATGTCGTCCGCGCGTCCGGAAGCATGAAGACGGCGCAGACGACGCATCGACTCGCCGTTCCAGACCTCGTCGAGGGACTGCGTTCGCAGGTCTCCAACCGGCGGCGCGTCGAAATGATGGCAGCAGGCGTGTGCCCGACCGTCGACGCGCACGTACAGCGGCCCACGCCAAAGCACCGGGCACGG
>JADLEX010000152.1 GCA_020845895.1 Deltaproteobacteria bacterium
ACACCATCCCGCTGCACGTCGAGATTCTCTACAACGAATACAACTTCGTCGCCGCCTTCGCGATGGCCTCCCTGCTCACGCTGCTCGCCCTCGCCACGCTCGTGCTCAAGAGCCTCGTGGAATGGGCCACGCGCCGGGAGACGCACCTCGATGGCGCGACCCGGGAGCTCGCCTCATGAGACCCGAGGAGCCGTCACCATGAGCCCCGAGGAGACTTCCCCATGAGCATCGAAGTCCAAGGCATGACCAAGACCTTCGGGACGTTTTGCGCGGTGAACAACGTCGATCTCAAGGTCGAAACGGGCGAGCTCGTCGCGCTGCTCGGGCCGTCGGGCTCCGGCAAGACGACGCTGCTGCGCATGATCGCGGGGCTCGAAGCCCCCGACGCGGGCCGCATCTTTTTCCATGGCGAGGAAGTCACCGAGCGCCGCGCGCAGGAACGCCGCGTCGGGTTCGTCTTCCAGCACTACGCCCTGTTCCGCCACATGACGATCTTCGAAAACGTCGCCTTCGGCTTGCGCGTGCGGCCCCGCGCTCGGCGGCCGAGCCGCGCGCAGATCCGCGAGCGGGTGATGGAGCTGCTGCGTCTCGTGCAGATCGACTGGCTGGCCGACAAGTACCCGCATCATCTCTCCGGCGGGCAGCGCCAGCGCGTCGCGCTCGCCCGTGCGCTCGCCGTCGAGCCCAATCTCCTGCTGCTCGACGAGCCCTTCGGCGCGCTCGACGCCAAGGTGCGCAAAGAACTGCGCAAATGGCTGCGTCGCCTGCACGACGAACTGCACATCACGAGCGTCTTCATCACGCACGATCAGGAGGAGGCACTGGAACTGGCCGACCGCGTCGTCGTGATGAACGAGGGGCGCATCGTGCAGATGGGCACGCCCGAGGACGTGTACGCGCACCCGGCGGACCTGTTCGTCTACCGTTTCCTGGGCAACGTGAACCTGTTTCACGGTCGCGTCGAAAACGGCCGAGCGTTTGTCGGCGATGTCCCTGTCGACGTGCCGGTTTCGGGCGCGGACGCCGACGTCGTGCTCGCCATGCGTCCGCACCTCATGGATATCACGCGCGAACCCGTTCCCGGCCATCCGGCATTCCGGGCCGAGGTCGTGCGCATCCTCGCCGCCGGACCGCAGGTGCGTGTTGAGATCACCGGTGAATGGGGCGGCGGCGCGGACGTGGAAATCACGCAGGAACGCCACGCGCAGCTCGGCCTCGTGAAAGGGGACAGAGTATATGTTTCCGCCGGTGCCGCACGGGTATTCACGGCGGAAAACGCAGAGATCTCATAATAACTTCAGATTCCCCGCAAATTCCTCGCTCCTTCTGTTTTCGTCGTCGCGGTGCGTGAATTTCGATTCGCCGGAGTGCCGCCGAACTCGCCTGATTGCCACTCACGTTTGCCGCAATTCGGGTATCAGTTCCCGCATGGATTACTAATTTCGGAGAGTTTTCGAACGGATCTTGGTCAGCTTCGGAAATGAAGAATTTTGCTAATCGAATTCCGTGGCTCCGCCGATACATCAAATAGCTAAGGGTCAGGGCGACCCAAAATCCTAGAAGCGGCGCGCAAAACTCTTTCGGATCGTAAAGACCGGACGGACGGGGAGAAACATGTTCAATTTCAACAACTGGATGCTGTCCAAAAAGATCAAGATGGGATTCGGGGTCGTGCTGGCGCTCATGGTCGTCGTGGCGGCTATCGGCGAATGGGGTTTGACGAAAGCGGGCCATGGATACGATGAGTATCGCGCCACGGCGCGGGTGCGCAACTCGCTAGCCCGCGTGGACTCGGCGGCGTTTGCGTTTCGCTTGTCGATGCGAACCTTCAACGAAACCGGCGATCAAAAGCACGTGAAATCCTTCGGAGAACGTTTCGAAACCGCGGGAAAATCGATCGAGGAGGCGAAAACGCGTTGCTCCACCGAGGTGCCGCCGGGGGCGTTGCGGGACGAGTGTCTAGCGGATCTCGAGAGCGTCGGAAAAATGATGGCGGAGTATCGAACCGGTTCGGACAAGGTGTTCGAACTGCGGACGAAGCGGGATAGTCAGGTCGGTACACTGGGGCAGATCGGCGTCGACATCGAGAAAGAGGTCGCCTCGGTCATGCATTCCGCCGCGGCGGGAAGCGATGTGCAGGTTACCCGCCTGGCAGCCGAAGCCATCCGCGAACTCCTGCTCATGCGCCTGTACGTCGTGAAATTCCTGGACGAGGGTGATGACAAGTACTTCGAGACCGCGAAAGAGCAGAATCTCGCGCTGATAAAACACCTGAAGTCCCTCGATTCCCTACTTCAGGCCGCCGATTCAAAACGCTCGGTGAACGCGGCCCGGGCTTCCGCTGCCGAGTACGACAAGCTCGCGGCGGAACTGGTGGGCGAGATTCACGAAATCAACAAGATCACGCACGAGAATTTCGATATCGTCGGTCCAAAACTCTCCGCGTCGATCGAAGAGATGCAGCTGGATATGAAGGATCGTCAGGACGCTCTCGGCGAGCGCGTGCAGGCATCGAATCGTCAGGCGACGATGATTTCCCTGCTGTCCACCGTCGTGGCGCTGGTGCTCGGCGTCCTGCTGGCGTGGAAGATCGGCGCGGCGATCATCGGGCCGCTGCGTGAGATGTCCTCGGTGATCGCGCAGGTGGCCAAAGGCGACTTC
>JADLEX010000153.1 GCA_020845895.1 Deltaproteobacteria bacterium
CGGTACTGGTTGACGATTTCCGGCGCGCCCAAAAAGTCCGGTGATTTAGGATCCAGCAACGTGCGCGGATCTTTCCCGTCACGCTTATATTCCGCGATGCGCTCCTGCACCATCGAGAGATATTCGTAATACTTAATCCCCCCGGTCATGTCGATCTTCCCCATCATGGGGTTCGACTTATCGATCATCGGTTTGCGACTGGTCAGGAACGCGTCGACCTGTGCGCCGAGCTTGGCCCCCTCGGGGGTTCGCATATCCACGAACTCTTGTCGGAGTTGTTTGGTGTCTTCCCAGGTAATGCCGGCGCCGCGCTCGGCACTCTGCGCGAACAGCGTCTCGATCTGTGAGGTGGAGGTGATCTTTCCCTGGCGGATCTGTTGCAGCGTGTCGACAAAGAGCCGCGGATCTTTTTTAATCGGCGCTTCGTTGTGTTCCTTATTCTGCGCCTCCACCATCTTAATCCAATGCTCTTTCGATCCCTCCCCCGTGGCGGGAAGGTTCGAGTTCAAAATCATCGGCGCTGTCAGACTCTTCGTGGAATAGTGTTCCACCATCTGTTGATTCGTCGCTTCGATTTCTTTTTTGCGGAGTCGTTCGGCTTCGGCTTCGCGGCGTCGCGCCTCAGCTTCCAGCCCGGCGATGCCGACGCGCGCCTCCGTCCGAAGCTCATGCTTGGCGTCCGCATCCAGGTACGGATCCCATTGGTCAGAGTTCAACTGTTTCATGGCGATGTTGGGGTCGAGTCGGATCACCCCTTGCACGGCCGACTTCGCGAGCTCGGTCTTAGTGGTCCGGAGAAATTCGTCGCGGATGTTCGCCGGCATGTGGGCGAAGACGCCGTTCTTATCGTTGATCGTGTTCGCGACCCCTTGTTCCACGCGCTCGAATTGAAACGGATCGTTCATGAGGGTGTTACGCGACACGTCGACGAAATCTTTCGCTTGGGAGACGGCTTTGATGCCGGCCGCTTTGCTGTACGATGCCCCGGCCGCGATAAAATAATGCCCAGTCATCTCAGCGGCGCCGCGTTCCCAGGCTTGCCGGCCGGCCGCAGTTTCAAACTTTTGGCCGACTAAATCCATATTCGTACTGATCCGAGACATATACGTTTCCGTAAACGCCTCGTCGTCGAGCGCCCCGGATGTCTCCGCGTTCTTCAATTCATGCGCGGCCGACGCATTGAAGCGGGCGAGTTCCACCGCGACATCGGTGACTTCTTTTCGCGCCTTCTGATCGTCGATCATGCGCTGGATCGCCACGCCATCTTCGGCGACCTGTTGCAGACCTCGGCCCGCGATCGACGCCCCGACGCCGGCGCCGCTGAAATCAGACGCGAAGGCTTGCCGGGAGACTTGACTTAGGGGGAGCTCTTGCGGCCCCCCAACCTGGGATGTGTATTCTTTAATTCGTGGCACGTCGCACCTCTACGCGATCGCCACCGGCGCCCCGGCCGATGGTGCGGTTTTCCCCGCGGTGAAGAGTTTTCCTGCTCCGCTGAATCCGGTCAACAAACTCGTCGCGGTCGCGAAGTCGCTTTGTTTCTTCGCGCTCTCAGCCCCGTACAAACTGAGGGTCCGCGTGTCTTCGTACCCGAGCGCTTTCAACTCCCCTCGATAGAGGATTTGTTGCCGGTCACGTTCCGCGTTTTCGATGCTCATTTGAAGGACATCGAGGGGCGATCCTTCGATCGTCACACCCGACGCGCCGTAGGCTGCGCGAATGGACCCTAACTGCATCCGGGCTTGGCGCTCTTGCAATCCGGCATCGTACGACGCCGCTTCGCGCGCGAGCCCCGCGTTGCGGCCGGCGATGTCCGCGTTGAACTGTTGCGCCATCGCTGCACTTTGGCCCTGGGCTTGCGCCCCCATCGCGGAGACGAACCCCCCGAGCATCGACACACCCGCGAATGCTGTAATTGGATCAGCCACGTCTTACCCTCGCGTACAAAGAGGCATCGTTGCCGTTAAGAAGAAACGCTCGCATCCGGTAGGCTTCGCACTGAAACCCAAGCGCTTTCGCCCACCGATGCCCATTTCTGAATTGGATGTCGACGTGCATTTCCAAGCGACGAAACGGAAGGTCTTCAATGAAGAGCGACACGAGGCGATGCAGCCGCGGAAAGTCATGGGGTGTCACGTCCGATCCGACGAAGGACCATAAGATCCCGTAGTCCGGACGTTGCTCGATAACCCCGCCACAACAGATGGGTCGGCCGTGCTTGAACACCGTGTTCGACCACATCCCTTCGAGGGCATGTAAGATCGACGGCGACATAAAACTCAGAGTCCAGCGCTGCGCCTCCTGCACGGTCAGCAGCGAAAGATGCGCCTGTTTGAATGGCCCGAATGAAATCATAATAGGCGAGATCCATCATCGGTCCTGTGTGTGAAGCTGCGGCATAACCGCGAGAATGGTCGCCGGAAACATGCTGTCATTGCGCCATGTCACGTAGTTGTTTTTGGTGTAGGTGCCTTCCCATCGAATCTCAATATCCCCTGAGTAGAGCGGCACCGCGGTGTCCCCGGGAACCGCCGAGGTCCGGATCGTGGGCTCGGTCAGTTTCCCCGGGCCGGTCGCGTGAAATCCGGATCCAAATTTCATGCCGAGTGTATCATGGACTCGTATGTTTACGTTATGAGTTCGCTGATATTTTCCCTGTGAGGTCCCATCTGCGGCCCCGACATCTTGCCGCAGCATTTGTCCGTCGCTGGCGTACCGAAGACCGACTTGAACTTTCGACGCTGGGGAGGTCAAGGTGATCGTCCCCGTGGTCGACACCACACAATCCGGATGCGCGGCGCCGTCGACGAGGACCCCCACGGTTTCCCCGATCAGGTGCCACAACCCGGTGACCGTCGAGATGGGCGTGCCGTCGTAGGTCAGCGCGCAATCTCCATAGATCGCATCCGCTTGGATGTCGCCTTTTTCCCACACCTTTGTCATGTACTCGTTATAGCGCACCGTTCGCCCGTTGATGACGCGCTGCACACTCAGCCATACCTCGTCTCGGGTGCCATCGGCGCTCGGCATACAGGCCACGGATTCGACCGCAGCGGGCTCGGTCTGGTTGCCATCTGAGAATCCGCCGAGCGCGTGGGGCGCCCACGCGAGGACTTTCTGATCCCGTTCATAGGTGAGGGACAATAGCCGACCGTCGTTCCGCGGACACCACACGATCGATTGCGGCTGCTTCTGGTAGTCCAGACTCTTAATGCCGGTCGTCTCCGCACTCTCCCCTTTGGTGATGTGCTCTGACAGGACGGTGAGATCCGGCGTTTTAAACTTGTCAGCCTCGAACACGTACGCGAGCTCACGCAATTGCCGCTTCGCGGTTTGGACGAAGAGAATCGCATCGCCCGCGCGGATCCCTTGTATATCGGCACTCCCGCGCGCGGTAGATTGTTTGGCTGAGATGTTCGTCGGCGTCATCGCTTCCGATGCGGTACTCGGTCGCATCGGCCATTCGCCGTCGACGGTGCCGACGACCAAGGCTTTTTCATCCCCCTTGACCCACAGAATGATTTGCACCTCGTCAGAATTCAGGGTGTACGACAACGCATGTGAATCGGTGACCACACCATCGGGATCTGTTTGCGCGAAGTTTTCGTAGTCTCCCGATCGCGAGAGATCGACGCGCGACGGAGTGGCAGGGCATCCGGCCAGGACCAAGCGATCTTCATAGAACCCCACCGCGGCGGGATACCCCGTGGTGTTCGAGTACAATCCGAGGCGCCAGAATGTTTTCGCGTTCGTGTTCGTCAGTGTGTTGATGATGTCGATCGTCACATTCAGGGCGTCGACCCGCGTCGCGATCCTTGCGTACCCCCACGTCGATCCTTCTTTAATCCTAATTAAGCGGCCGACATCGGTTGTTTGGAACCCGGTCCCGCCATTGATCCCGACGATCGACGACGCCGCGAGCGTCACCCCGGTGCCGGTTGCCGCCCCTGGCGTCAACGTCGTCGCTGTGGTGTTGACCGCGAGATAGGGGCCGTCCAACAACAGCGAATTGTTGAGGGAGGTCAGCGTCCACGAGGTGTCGCTGGTGCGGCTCAACTTGCGCGGGGTGTGCTCCGGATGGGTGATATAGAGCACATCGGCGGACTGGACGAACTTTAATTGAAACAACTGATCTTCATCGTAGGGCGATACGATCTCGTAGACCTCGGCCACGGTTCCCCCGGAGACATACACCCCGTAGTTCGTGCTGTTAATAGGGGACCCCCCGAGGTCCAACAACTGAAACGTGTTCGCGCCGGCGTTAAGATTGGTGACACGAAACCGTCGCCCGTTGAGCTCGGTCATCCCGACGACGCCGGTGATGTCGACATCATCGCCGTTCGCATACGTATCCGCCCCTGAGTAGGTCAGCACACACGGGCTGGCGTTTGTCACGGCGGTGATGCCCTGCGCGGTGAGGGTGATCGGAGCATTCTCGCGTTTAAAGCGGATGTATTGATGCCCGAACTCCAACATGTACGCTTGTTGGGTTGAATACTTAAACCGCACCAACCGGACTTCTTTCGAGGAATCTTTCACCTCGTCACAGAAGTATGTCGCCGGCCGTCGTGTGATCGGCCCCTGAATCAGCGGGAGCCAATTCCGACAGACCTGGAGCGCCGATTTGTAGTTGTCGAATTCGACTTGTCCGTAGAGTAACGGGGAGAGCTCCCCCGTCGAAAACGCACTCTGTATCGGGGATACTTTCGGCATTAGGAGCTCCCAAACCGACGCCAATTTTGACCGCGATCGCCGGCATAGCGCGCCGTCAACCACGGCGGTTCCGGCTCTTGCGGCGTCGCTTGCTCGAACGCGTTGATCCGTTTCGCGTCGGCTCGCGCCTTGTCATACTCGCGCTCGATGTCCGCTTTTTTCTGGTTCGACTGCGTGATCTCTTCACAACAGTGCCACGCGATTTTACAGGCCAGCATGTCGGCAAAGAGCGGATCGAATTGCGTCTCGTCGGTGACGCGCGAGACATACCGCAGGTAGATCACCGTGCCTTCGTTGGTGAGAATGTGCTTCGACCCGTTGTGGTACTCAATCGTCCAGTCCACATCGCGCGCGGGCGGAAGCGGCCGCAAACAATCAGAGGGGAGTGGGAACGCTTTCGCAAACTCGAACGCCGGCGCAACCGAGGATGGGGCCAGCACCGCGCGTTTGATCGAGAAGTTCCAACTGTGCGCGCGGAGTTAGCGATCGCGGAGCATCGTATAACACCGGGTGATCGCTCGGCGCTCGCGGGTGTCTTCATCCATTGAGACGATCTCGGTCGCCCCGAGCTTTTGGAGCGCGAGATTGGCAACCCGGACTTGGGAGAGCGCTTCGGCCGGCGTCAGCCCGCCGCCCCCGCCGCCTCCGATTGAATCCGATAGCTCCTCGATCAGCGTTTTCAGTTCGAGGACTTTCGCTTGGATGTCGGTGACGGCGACGTTCGTGTCGAGCTCTTGCGCCCCGAATGTTTCCGGCACCAGATGGTTCGCGACCAGTTCATCCCACACCCCGCCCGTCACCGCCCCCTGTGACGCTGCGGAGAGGGCGACCGTACCGGAGAAGAGATCGAAGGGGAAATACGCACTAGGATCGCCGACGGTGAAGATGTGAATTGCGTCATCGTTCCACTCGGCGCCCGCCGCGTCGACCAAGCGGAGCACGATATGTTCGGCTTGAAGCTCGGCCGCTGAAAACGCGATGTCGAGGGAGCTTCCACCCGCTGGCTCGACGGCCGGGAGCGTCGCGAGATTGGCCGCGGCGCCCCCGTCCTTTTCTATTTTGAAATCCCCCGCCGCGAGTGTCGGCGTGACCTTATACTGGCCCGTCGTGCGATCGACGAGTTGGTGTCCGTGGAGCGTCCACCCTTCTC
>JADLEX010000154.1 GCA_020845895.1 Deltaproteobacteria bacterium
CTTTTTCGGGCCGATGCTGCCGCCGCCCGAGGTGGCCTGACTGCCGTCCCAGGCGTCGTCGCCTGCCACGAAATCCGAATAGATGTGCACCGTCATCGCCGCTCTCCTTCCCGGGTCTTGCGCCCGGCTGCCGTTTTGACTTTTTCAATTATAGAAAAAAAAAAAAACCGGCTGTCAAGCCGATTATTTTCGCAAAAGGAATGATCCCGCAATGGCATGAAATCACAAGGGAATTCGCGTGTAAAAAAAAGCGGCTTTGGCTCGCGCCACAAATTCTTGTGCAATGGCAGAAATTGTCCGGCCCCGGGACGCGCGTCCCGGGGCCGGATGGAAAAGGAGATTCAGCCGAGGATTTCGGCGGTCTGACCGGAAGGGGTCGGCGCGGGCGGTTCGGACTTGCCAATCGCGGGCGCGCTCTTCGCGCCGTTGCCGTTGCTCTTGGCCGGACGCGTCGCTGCGAGGATCGGTGCGAGCGCTTTTTCCTGCACCGCCTCCCAGATCGACTCGTCGTGCTGCGAGAGGTCGAGGCCCTCTTCTTCCTGCCCGGGCGTCACGCGGATCGGCAGCACCAGATCCACGATCTTGTACGCGAGATAGGACCCGATGAACGAAAACGCCGCGACCGCGCCGAGCGCCACGAGGTGACCGAGAAAGGTGTGCGTCTGGCCGTACACGAGGCCGACGTCCTTGGCGAAGACGGCCGTCGCGACCATGCCGACCATGCCGCCCACGCCGTGACAGGGGAAGACGTCGAGGGTGTCGTCGAGGGCCGATTTGGTTTTGAAGTGAACCGCCACGTTGCTGACGACCGCGGCGAGCGCGCCGATGAAAACGCTCGATCCGATCGACACGAAACCCGCCGCCGGGGTGATCGCCACCAGGCCCACCACCGCGCCGATGCACGCGCCGAGCGCCGAGGGTTTGCGTCCCTTGACCATGTCGAAGAGGATCCAGCCGAGCGCGGCGGCGGCCGATGCCGTGTTGGTTGTCGCGAACGCCATGACGGCGGTGCCGTTGGCCGCGAGCGCCGATCCCGCGTTGAAGCCGAACCATCCGTACCACAGCATTCCGGTGCCGAGGATCACGAACGGGATGTTGGCGGGAACGTGCGCCTTGCCGTCTTTGTGATGCTGCCGCGCGCCCAGGAACAGCGCGCCGGCCAGCGCCGCAAAGCCCGCGGACATGTGGACGACGGTGCCGCCCGCGAAGTCGAGCACGCCGGCCTGGCGCAGCAGGCCGTCGGGATGCCAGGTCATGTGCGCGAGCGGGCTGTACACGAGGAGGCTGAACAGGATCATGAACAGGATGTAGCTCGAAAAACGCACGCGCTCGGCGAAGGAGCCGGTGATGAGGGCGGGCGTGATGATGGCGAACTTGAGCTGGAAGAGCGCGAAGAGCGCCAGCGGGATCGTGGGCGAGAGGGCGGGGTTGGTCGCCTCGCCGACGCCGCGGAAGAACGCGAAGGTCAGCGGGTTGCCGATGACGCCGCCGATGCTGTCTCCGAAGGCGAGCGAGAATCCGACGACGACCCACGTGATGCTGATGACCGCCATGGCGATGAAGCTCTGGAGCATCGTGGAGACCACGTTGTTCTGACGCACCATGCCGCCGTAGAAAAACGACAGGCCCGGCGTCATGAGCAGCACCAGCGCCGTGGCTGCGAGCATCCAGGCGACGTCGGCGCCGACGATGGGGCCGCCGTCGGCGGGTGGCGCGGAAGCGGGGAGAAACGCGGCGATGACCGCGATCACCATCAGGAAAAGGAATCCAATGGGATAACGCTTCACGAATGTCTCCTTCCGGCGATTCGCGGGTCGCAAGTCCGACCCGACGTGGTCCACGAATGGCGACACCTTGAGCAAATGCCGGGCCAATTCCGCAGCCCGCAATAATCCATGGAAATAACTTAACTTTTTCCGTGCGCCACTTTGCGGGCTCGTCAGAGTTTTCCAAAATTGGAAAATGCGTACACAAAAATGACATTTCCGGGCCGCGATGTGGTGTGCGTGCGAAACGCGGTGCGAAGAGGGATGACGCCAAGGATGGGGTTCTTCGATAAGGAAAGGCCCCGACGCTTTCGCGTCAGGGCCTTTTATAACTGAGGAGGTGATGTCAGGTGATCGTCGAAATCAACCGATCCTTAGCAGCCGCAGCCGCCGGAATCGTCGTCGTCGTCGTCATCACCATCGGCGGCGTCGTCGTCACCCGAGTCGTCGTCGGTGTCGTCGTCATCCGCTTCGTTGATGTAAGCCACGCCGGAGAGTTCGTCGCCGCTGTCCGCGACCACGCGCCAGTCGAAGCCATCGGTGGCATCGCCGTCGCTGGAAGCCGAGAACGCGAACGAGAGGTACTCGCCTTCGCGGATATCACCATAGCTCTCCGAAGTCGTCAGACCGTTGTAGATCCAACGGATTCCGGGCACGCCGTCCGGCGTCTCATCGGCTTCCGCCGTCCACTCGCCGTCATGGAGAGCGTCGGGGGCCGACAGGTCGTCGGTATTCACGGCGTAATTGGCGCTGGGCATGAACATGTCCACCTGGAGAATCCAGCGCTGAGTGTCACCCGCGACCGTGTTGTTGTGGACTTCGAACGCGAAGTCGTAGGTCGTGTCGGGCTCGAGGGCGTCGGGCGCGGTAAAGAAGACATCCGCCGCGAACTCGTCAGCCGCATCATCGTCGGCCGCATCGTCGTCGGTGTCGTCGTCCTGCATGTCATCGTCGGCGTCGTCATCCGCCGTGTCGTCATCCGCCGTGTCATCATCGGCGGTGTCGTCGTCGGCGGTGTCATCGTCGGCGGTGTCGTCGTCCTGCGCAAACGCCGCGCCCGTCATCAGGATCGACATGCAGAGGGCCAGAAACAAGATCCAACGTGCTTTCACCTTTCCATTCCTCCTGTGCTCAACAAAGTGGCGATTTGGATTGCAGTGGGTGTCGTCGTCGGGCTTTTCTGCCCCGGCGGGACCTCACCTCTCCCGATTCCTATGGCCGTGGGGCTTTCGCCCCCAAGAACCTACGTCTCCGCTCACAGTACCGCGCACTTTACTACGCACCCCAAAAAAGCGCAACT
This sequence comes from Deltaproteobacteria bacterium, assembly GCA_020845895.1. Classification (NCBI taxonomy): domain Bacteria; kingdom Pseudomonadati; phylum Myxococcota; class Myxococcia; species Deltaproteobacteria bacterium. The sequence continues at coordinate 3,067 of JADLEX010000154.1, forward strand.
GGTTTTTTTTCTGGCCTTCGTTTTTCTCCTTCTCTCGAAAAAACCCCTCATTCCCGCATCTTACGGCTCCGGCGGCGCGTCAAGGGGCGGCGTTTTCGTCGCTTCGCCACTCTCATCCGGGGCGCCGCCCGCGTCGCTTGGGGCGGGCTTCGACACGCCCAGCCGCGCGAGGTAGGTGAGCGCCGTGTTGTTGCCCGGTTCGGCCGCGAGCACCCGCTCGAACCACCGCGTCGCGAACTCGGCATTCTTGCGGTTGTAGTTCAAAATCCCCAGTGAAAGCAGGGCCTTGACGTTTGCCGGCTCCTGCTTGAGCACGCGGGCGAAGGTGCGCTCCGCGATATCGTCGTGCCCTTGATCCGCCGCGAGAATGCCCATGCCCAGCAGGCCGGTGACGTTGTCCGGATCGACTTTCAGCGCCGCCTTGAGTTCCTCGTGGGCTTCCTTTTTCTTTCCCACCGCGAACAGCGCGTTGCCCAGACTCGCGCGGGCTTCGGCGTTTTCCGGTTCGATTTCCAGCGCTTTCTGGATCGATTGGATGCCCTCGCTCGCCTTGTCCATGTTGACGTAGGCATTGCCGAGCAGCACGTAGGCCGAGGCGTAGCGCGGCGACAGCTCGATCGCCTTTTCCAGATGCGGCACCGCGGAGCGGTTTTCGCGTTGCATCATGTAGTTGCGACCGATGTTGAACTGCACGCGGGGACTGTTGGGCAGGTACTTGGCCAGCGCCGTGTACCAGCGGTTCGCCTCGCCCCAGCGCCCGAGCTGCTGGAGCACGAGCCCGGCCTGCTCCATCGCCTTGACGTTGCTGCGATCGATCTTGAGCGAGCGCTGGTAATAGTCGATCGCCTTCTCTTCGTCGCCCATCATCCGGTAGATCTCGCCGGTGTTGAATTCCACCGCCGAGTTGTGCATGTGCCCGCGGCTCGCGAGCTTCATCATCTCCAGCGCCTTGTCGTACTGCCCCTGCTTGGCGTAGACGCCGGCGAGATCCGAGTAGATCCACGTCGGCTCCTCGCGGTCGCGCGGCGACAGGTACTCGATCGCCGTGCGCAGCATCCGTTCGGCCTCGTCGTACTTGCCCGACATGCTGTAGATGTTGCCCAGCATCATGTAGAGCAGCGGCGCGCTCGTCGCCTTGGCGAGGCAGTCCTGGAAAAACACCTCGTTGTCGTACCACTTCTTGTTGCGCTCCACGCACAGGAACCCGTAGCCCGCGGTCATCGCGGCCACGAGCGCGACCGCGACCGCGCGCTGCGCCCGGGTGCCCCACGCGCGATCCGACGCCAGCGCGAACGCGCGGCCCATCAGCCGCGCGGCGACAACGCCCACGAGAATCAGGAACGGCGCGGAGGGTACGTATGCGAAGCGCTCCGCGGTCATGAAGCCCATGTCCTTCGGGCCGGAGATGCGGATGAAATTCGAAAGCGGGCCGAACGAGGAGAGCAGGAACAGGATCGAGAAGCTCACGGCCCGGTCGGTGCGTAGCGTCGTCCACGCCGCCCACACCAGCGCGCCGATGACGCCGAGCGACACGAGCACCTTCGGCGAGAACACCGAGGTGACGAGTTCGTTCTGGATATACCCCGTCTGATAGACGGGCCAAGCCATCTTCGCGAGGTAGTAGCCGACCGTCCAGATGAACGAGATCACCGTGGTCACGACGCCCCACGGGTCCTTGGCCTGCGTGGAGAACTCGATCACGTAGTAGCGGTACAGGGAGTAACCGGCGACGACCAGAATATAGACGCCGATGATCGGCAGGAACGGCAGGATCCGCCGCCAGGAAAACCCCGTGTGGAAAACGAAGACGTAGAGGAGCAGCACCAACGGCAGAAAAATCGCCATTTCCTTGGAGAGCAGCGCAAGCAGGAACGCCACGCACGACCCGACGAGCCAGCGCGTCTTGTGGATCTTCAATCCGGTGGACGGCGGCGCACCCTCCGGGTGAATGCCGCGCGCGGACGCGAATCGGTCGGCGAAAACCATGAACGCCCAAAGTGCGATGAAGAAGAACTGAGCGCAGATTGTGTCGGTCCGGCCCGAAATCCACGTCACGGATTCGGTGTGGATGGGGTGCACCGCGAAGAGCAGCGCGCCGATCGTGGGACCCAGCGGCTTGCCGCCGAAAATTCTCAGGAAGATCAAAAAGACGAACGAGGTCGCGATGATGTGCGTGAGGACGTTGGTGGCGTGGTAGCCCGCGGGATCGAGCTTCCAGAGCTTGTAATCCACCATATAGCTGATGGTGATGAGCGGCCGGTAATAGCCGTATTTGCGCGCGTTGTCCTGGAATCCGAAAAAGTCGCGGGTGAAGACGTCTTTGATGAACGAAAACGAGCGGATCTGGTGGTCGAGGACGATCAGATTCAGGTCGTCCCAGACGAACTGACCCTTGAGCGAATTGGCGTAAGCGCCGGCGCTCGCCAGCGCGAGCACGACCAGCACGACCGCAATCGCCCTGCGGCTCATCTGCGCGTCGGCTCGGCCCGATGGCGCGACCTGCGCGATGGAGGATTTTTGTTTCATCCGCGAGACGTCACCCGAATGCAATGCGGCGAAGGCGCCCCTTCCCCGCGAAATGGCGCCGAATCATAGGGAATGGGCCTGTGAGGGTCAATGCGGGATGGAACGCGCGTCCCACCTTCGTTTTTCGGGATGCGCCGAATAACGCACCTCCCCCGGGAGCTTGCGCTCCCGGGGAGATTCGGTTCAGGCGTGTATCACTCGCACCCCGTCGGCGTCGGGTTCGTTTCGTATCCGCCGCCGTAAACGAGGTAGTTGATCGTCACGGCGGATTCGAAGACCTGCGGGACCTCGGTCTGCGTCACTTCGGTTTCGTCGATGGTCGCCACGAAGTCGTACGGTCCGCCGGTCGGCACGTTGAAGAGCACGAAGA
>JADLEX010000155.1 GCA_020845895.1 Deltaproteobacteria bacterium
CCTGTCCGACGACGAAGTGAAAAAGATGGTGAACGACGCCGAGTCGCACGCCAGCGAGGACAAGGCGCGCCGCGAGGAGATCGAAACGCGCAATCAGGCCGACTCGCAGGCGTATTCGATGGAAAAGCTGTTGAACGAAAACAAGGACGCCGTGGACGAGGCCGACCGGCAGACCATCGAGCAGGCGATCAAGGACGTGCGCAAGGCGCTCGAAGGCGATAACATCGACGAAATCACGCGCCGCATGCAGGCGCTGGAGGCCGCGAGCCACAAGATGGCCGAGGCGATGTACAAGAAGGCATCGGCGCAAGGCGGCGCTGGACCGGCCGAGCCGGGCGGTCCAGCCGGCGGCGGCGCGCCCCCGCCTCCCCGTGGCGGCGACGACGTGATCGACGCCGAGGTGGTCGAAGAGAACTGAATGGTCGAAGAGAACCGAGTGGTGGACGGAAACCGGGGGATCGACGACACTGAGCCCGGGCGAAAACCGAGCGGGGAATGACCGACGCGGACGAACTCATCGGATTGTCGCGGGAACTGACGCGGCGTCTCCAGTCGAAAACGATGGAGACGCCCGGCGCGTCGCGCGACCGTTCGGCGGTGGCGGAGCCGGGCTCGCTGCCCTGCGACCTCGTTGAGACCGCGGACGCGTACCACATCACGATCGACGTGCCGGGCGTGGGCGTCGATGACGTGGCGGTAACGGTGCACGGCCAACGCGCGACGGTCCGCACTACGCGGCGCGCGTGGATCCCCGACGGGCTGACCCCGGTGCAGGTTGAACAGACCGCCGGGGGGATGTCGCGGACGATCGATCTGCCGTCTGCCGTCGAGGAAGGCGCGGTCCGCGCACAGATGGCCGCCGGGGTGCTGACGATTCGGATTCTCAAGGCGGGCAGTGCGCCGGGCGTCACCGGAGCCGGATAATCACCGCCGGGACGGGCGCGACGGATCCACACCCCGGCCCTGCTCGGCGGTGTGGATTTTTTGTCGGCGGACTCAGGAGCGAACACCCGTGGCGAAGCGCGACTATTACGACGTGCTGGGCGTGAAGCGCGACGCCGACGACAAGGCGATCAAGACCGCCTATCGCCGACTGGCCAAGCAGTACCACCCGGACTTCAACCCCGGTGACAAAGCCTCCGAGACGAGTTTCAAGGAAGTGAACGAAGCCTACGCGGTGCTCTCGAATGCCGAGGCGCGCGCCAAGTACGACCGGTTCGGTCACGCGGGCAACGGGCAACCCGGCTTCGACTTCTCCAACTTTGACTTCCGCAACATGGGCGGCTCGTTCTCGGGCTTCGGGCAGACTTACGAAGCGCACGGCTTCTCCGACATTTTGCAGGAGCTGTTCGGCGGGCGTTTCGACATGGGCGGCGGGCCGTCCGGCGGCTTCGGCGGGCACGGAGGCCGTTTCGGCGGCGGACGCCGCACCGCACGCGGGCAGGACGTCGAGGCCGAGATTCGGATTCCGTTCCTGGATGCCATTCGCGGCACGCAGATGACCGTGACGGTGCAACAGCCCGGCGGCCCGGACAACATCACGTTCAAGGTTCCCGCTGGAATCTCGGACGGAGGCAAGATCCGGCTGCGCGGCAAGGGCGGCGCGGCCCACGGCGGCGCTTCGGGCGACCTCATCCTGCGCGTGACGGTCGAACCGCACCACGACTTCGTGCGTGACGGCGACGACCTGCGTGTATCGGTGCCGGTCACGGTGGCCGAGGCGATTTGCGGCGCGAAGATCCCCGTTCCGACGCCCGACGGCACGAGCACCATCGCGAGCGCGCCGGGCACATCGTCGGGGCAGGTGCTGCGTCTCGCGGGCAAGGGCGTCGCGCGAAAGGGCCACGCGCCCGGCGACCTGTTCGTGACCATTCGGATCGTCGTGCCGAAGAACGTGGACGAAAAAAGCCGCGAGCTGATTCGCGAATTCGAGCGCAACAATCCCGTTCATCCGCGCGGCGCGCAGTGATGCCGCTTAAAACGAAATGAGGAATGGAATCGTCATGGAAATCCCGATCGACGACGGCGGCGAGGAGAATGGGGCGGCGGAGGCGGTTTCGGACGGCAATGGCGACGGATCGGCTCCGGCGGTCGAAACGCCGGTCGATCCGATCGAGCAGGCGAAAGCGCGCGAGCGAGAACTCGTGGACCAGTTGCAACGTCTCGCCGCGGAGTTCGACAACTACCGCAAGAAAAACGCGGGAGAGTACTCGCGCGGCGTGATCGAAGGGCAGGCGCGGGCGATCGAGGCGATTCTGCCGGTGCTGGACAGCTTCGCTCTCGCGGTGGCGTCCGCGGCGAACGCGACCGACGCGGGTGCGTTGCGCACGGGGATCGAGGCCGTGCAGCGGCAATTGCTCGGGCAACTCGGCGGGCTCGGGCTCGAGGAGATCCACGCCGCGCCCGGCGATGCGCTGGACCCGAACGTCCACGAGGTGCTTATGGCGCAGCCGGGGACGGGCATCGAACCCGGTCGCGTGACGGCCGAGTTCCAGGTGGGGTATCGGTTCAAGTCTCGGCTGCTGCGCGCGGCCAAGGTGTGCGTGGCGGCGGAACCATCCGCGCCGCAGGAACCGGCGATGGGAGAGAACGACAAAACGAACGGCGACGCCTGACCGATGTCGGCGTTGGGGACCAAACGACGGAACCAGCAGGGGGACGGCGATGTCTGAGGACGCCAAGGAGAGCGAGATCAAGGTCACGGACAAGCGAAGATATCGGGGAAGCGCCGAGGGACCGGTGGAGACGGAGGAGCCGGCCGCGAAGGTGGAGACGTCGGAGCAGAAGCCGACCGGGACCGGGGAAGATTCCGATGCGCACGAGCACGACCACGCCCATGCGTCGGAGCCGATGCCCGAGCTCAACTTCATGAGCCTCATCTTTTCGCTCGCCACGTCGGCCATGATGGCCATGGGTGATCTGGCGGACCCGGACGGCAAGAGCCACAAGGATCTGCCGATGGCGAAGCAGACGATCGACCTGATCGGGCTCCTGTCCGAGAAGACGAAGGGCAACCTGACGGTCGAGGAAGAGCAGTTCCTGTCCCACACGCTGCGTGATTTGCGCCTGCGTTTCGTGCAGGCGAGGGGTTAGCGGGTCCATGTCCACCCAACGGGCGAACGATGCGGAGATCGACTCGATGAAACACCGACGCGTCGCGACGATCGTCGCGCTGCTGCTGGTCGCGATGTCCACCGTCGTGTGCGTCGCCGACGAAAAGACGCTCACGAACGAGCCGGACAAACCCGACGTCGATCAGCAGGCGGCCGATTCGGCCACGCCCGTGCCGTCCACCGACGATCTCAACGCCGCGAGTCGCTCGTTCGTCGAACTGGCGAAGAAGGCCACGCCGGCGGTGGCCTATCTGGAAGTCGAAAAGCGCGTGCGCGCGGGCGGCATGACCAACATGCCGTTTCGCCAGGGCGATCCGTTCTTCGAGTTCTTCAAGCAGTGGGGCGTGCCCGAGCGCGATTTCGTGCAGCGCGGGCAGGGCTCGGGATTCATCATCAGCGAAGACGGCTACATCATCACCAACAACCATGTCGTGCGTGATGCCGAAAAGGTGAAGGTGAAGCTGGTGGATGAACGCGTCTTCACCGCGAAGATCATCGGCGCGGACCCGAAGACGGATCTGGCCGTCATCAAGATCGAGGACCCCAAAGCTCTGCCCGTCGTGCCGCTCGGCGATTCGGACAAGGTCGAGGTGGGCGAGTGGGTCGTGGCGATCGGCAATCCGTTCGGCCTGTCGCACACCGTCACCGCCGGCATCGTGTCGGCCAAGGGCCGTGTGATCGGCGCGGGGCCCTACGACGATTTCATCCAGACCGACGCGTCGATCAACCCCGGCAATTCCGGCGGCCCGCTGCTCAACACGCGCGGCGAGGTTATCGGCATCAACGCCATGATCAACGCGTCGGGGCAGGGCATCGGGTTCGCGATTCCCGTGAATCTCGCGAAAAAGATCGTCGCGCAGCTTCAGGCCAGCGGCACGGTCACACGCGGATGGCTCGGCGTCATGATCCAGCCGCTCTCGCCCGAAATCGCCAAGGCCGTGGGTCTCGACGATCCCAAGGGCGCGCTGGTCGGCGACGTCTTCGACGACTCGCCCGCGGCCAAGGCCGGCATCGAGCGCGGCGACGTGATCCGCAAGTTCAACGGCAAATCGGTAGACGACTCGCACGACCTGCCGCTGCTGGTCGCCGAGACCGAGGTGGACGCGAGCGTGCCCGTCGAGATCTGGCGCGACGGAAAATCGAAGAACGTGGACGTGACCGTGGCGCAGATGCCCGACGAGAATACGCCCGCCAAAACGCAGGACGAGCAGGAGCAACTCGGCCTGACGGTGACGGGCGTGACGCCGGACGTGGCGCGTGCGCTGCGGCTCAAGCCCGGCGAGGGTGCGTTCGTGGCGCGGGTCACCTCGGGAAGCGCCGCCGAGGACGCGGGCATCCGCGACGGCGACGTGATCCTGCAAATCAACCGCAAGCCGGTGTCCGGTCCGAAGGACGTGATCGACGCGCTCACGGGCATGGGGTCCGGCCAGACCGCGCTCCTGCTCATCAAGCGCGAGGGCGAGACGTTTTTCACGACGCTCGCGAAGTAGTCGCACAATCGGGAATTCCGAAGCGGCGCGGACCACGGGGTCCGCGCCCTCGTCTTGTGCGCCCAGCATGGGCATGACCTTGGAGGTGTAAGTCCTCTCGGAAGCAGGCCGTCGCAACCGAAGCGAAGCGCAACCGCGGAAGGGCAACCGACCGTGGGGAGGAAGCGTGGAGCGAAAGCGCGGGCCGACGTACAGAAACCGGATTCGAGGCGACGCCGAGCGGGGCGAGCGGGCAAGCGACCGCGAAGCTCCGATGGCCAAAGCCCAGGCGGC
>JADLEX010000156.1 GCA_020845895.1 Deltaproteobacteria bacterium
GAAGGACGGTTTGCGCGATCATGGAATCACCTCGTTGGTGAAATCTGCGGAGCGTCTCAGCAACGCCATCCTACCGGATTCAACGAGGTTTTTTATTGCCGATCAAAATCAATCGCGGATTTGGGGGCAAACGAAATTCGGATCACGAAACGCCCGGTTGGCTTCTCGGCGATTGACCGGGAGGCGTCGTTCACGTCGTGGAATGGCCACGCCGTGGCGGCTTTGACACGGCGCGGCGACAGATTTTAAGATCCGGCCTCGGCGATGCGGGGTCGGCTCGATTCCCGCCTTTCTTTTCGCTCCCGATGGAGCTTGGGGTCATTCCATGAAATCCGGACCGGACGTTCTTCGCGTCACGGCCAGGGGCGAAGCGCCCCTCTTGCAGCCGCCTGACCTCGAAGCATTTCGCGCGCACAACCGAGCCAAGGACAAGCGGCTCGTTCCCAAGCTCACGACCGGCTCACAGGCCATCGACAAATTCGTGCGCAACGGCCAGTACCTCGGCTTCGAGCTATATGGATCGGTGCGTTGCCCGATGACGCTCACGCGCGACCTGATTCGCTCCGGCAAACGCGGTTTCTCGATTGCGGGTCAGGGCGTGCACGAGGCCGACCTCCTGCTCGCGGCCGGGCTCGTCGAGCGCATCGACTTCACGTACATCGGCATGGAGGTCTACGGAGTCTCCGACATCGTGCGCCGCGCCTGCGAGCCCGGCGGAACCGTGCGCGACATCGTCGAGTGGAGCAACGGCGCGCTCACGTGGCGATTCAAGGCCGCGTCGATGGGTGTGCCGTTCTTGCCCACTTACTCCATGCTCGGCACCGACACCTTCCGCCATTCGGCCGCGGTGGCCGTCGAGTGCCCCTTCACGCACAAGCCCGTCGCGTTGCTTCCCGCGCTGATCCTCGACGTCGGCTTCATCCATGTCGCGCGCGCCGACGAGTTCGGCAACTGCCAGATCGACGGCGTCTCGGGCTTCGCGTTCGAGATGGCCCGCGCGTGCAAGCGCCTGATCGTTTCCGCGGAGGAGATCGTCTCCACCGATCGGATCCGCGACCAGCCCGACCGCACGATCATCCCCTATTACCTCGTCGATGCGGTCGTGCATGCGCCGTTCGGCTCATGGCCCGGGGAAATGGCCGGGTATTACGAGCGCGACGAGGAGCACTACCGCGCGTTCATCGAGACGTCGCACTCGAAGGAGGCGACCGACGCTTACCTGCGCGAGTGGGTGACCGGACTGTCGGGGCACGCGGAACTCATGGAAAAAGTCGGAACCGCGCGCCTGGAAAAACTCCGCGTGAAAGGGGGACGACGATGAGTGCGCCCTACTCGCCCTCCGAGTTGCTGATCTGCCTCGCATCGCGCCTGATGGAAGACGGCGCGACGGCCTTTATCGGCACCGGCATTCCCATGCTCGCGGCGTCGCTCGCGCAGCGCCGACACGCACCCAACCTGATTCCGGTCTTCGAGTTCGGCGGAACCGGGGCGCAGATCGACAAGCTGCCGCTCGCCGTCGGCGACATGCGCACCTTTCACCGCGCCATCGCCGCGTCGGGGATCTGCGACATCATGGAGACCGCGCAGCGCGGCTTCATCGAATACGGATTCCTCGGCGGCGCGCAGATCGACGCTTTCGGGAACCTCAACACCACGCACATCGGTCCGCGCGAAAACTTCAAGGTGCGCCTGCCGGGCTCGGGCGGCGGCAACGACGTGGGTTCGCTGTGCTGGCGTACGATCGCGATCATGCGCCACGACAAACGGCGCTTCGTGCCGCGCATCGATTTTCTGACGACGCCCGGGTACCTGACGGGTCCCGGCGCGCGCGAGGCGGCGGGGCTGCCGTCGGGCACGGGGCCGCACCGCGTGGTGACGAATCTGTGCGTGATGGATTATCCCGAGGCAACGCGGCGCATGCGCGTGATCGCCCTCAACCCGGGCGTGACAATCGACGAGGTTCGCGCAAACACGGGCTTCGAACTCGACGTCGCCGACACGCTCCCGGCGAACGACGGGCCCGGCGAGGACGAGCTTCGAATCCTGCGCGAGGTCGTCGATCCTGATGGGCTGTATCGCTAACGAATACATCCCGTGGAGGCACGCGGGCGAGTTCGGCCCCAAATGAACCGGATTCATTTTTTTCGGAGACCGTTTTCTCGCCTAACTGATTGATTTTTCAAGAAAAACGAGAAAACGCCGCCCAAGGCATCCCAGCCCCCATTCGCTGCTCGCTTGACACGAAAACACGCCGCGTGTTAAAAATTCCTGAGTGAATGATCATTCATTTTCCGCCTCGGGCGGACTGAAATTCCGGCAGGCAGGGAACCGGCACCGCGAGGCGGGCCGGACGTCGTGGGGACCGGGCTTCGAACGATAGACGAAGTTCGCCCGACCGGTCGATGCGAAGGTGTTGCGGGGACGGCGTTGCGCGCGTGCGTACGCCGGCGGATTTTTTCGATCGCGCGCGAAGTTTGAGGGTCCGAGCCATGCTCGAGAAACGTGGCGGCGCGAAACGTCCGGTGGCCAAGGACAAGCACGAGCGGATCCTGAAGGCCGCCGTGAAGATCTTTGCCAAGCACGGATTCCACAACTCGAAAATCAGCCAGATCGCGAAGGAGGCCGGCGTCGCCGACGGCACGATCTACCTGTACTTCAAGAACAAGGACGACATCCTCATCAACCTGTTCGAGAAGAAGATCGACGCGGCCATCCAGGACTTCAACGCGTCGCTGGTCGGTTTGCGCGACCCGATCGAGAAGCTGCGCACCTTCATCATCCGGTACGCGGAGTACATGGAGAAGCATCAGGCGCTGGCCGAGGTCATCTCGGTCGAGCTGCGTCAATCGAACAAGTTCATGAAGGAATACGTGCCGGTCAAGTTCGCCGAGTTCCTCCAGATCCTCTCGATGATTATCCGCGAGGGCAAGGATCTGGGGGTGTTTCGGCGGGACATCGAGCCCGGCATCGCCAAGCGCGCGATTTTCGGCGCGCTCGACGAGTTGATCCTGTACTGGGTGCTCGCGCCGAAACCGAAGTACTCGACGACGCAGATCGGTCGGAATCTGGCCGACCTGTTCGCCGAGGGCCTCAAGGCGCGTCCGTGAACGAGACCGAATAGGAGATGACGCGACGCGCGCGATTTCGTGCTCGTTGCAGGGACTGCGGGCAAACGGGTTTTCCATCCTTCAGCCAGGGAGGTCGAACGTGAATATTGTCGTGTTGTGCAAACAGGTTCCCGACACGGAGAGCCGCATCAAGCTGAAAGGCGACGGCTCCGGATTCGACATGGACGGGATCAAGTGGATCCTGAATCCGTATGACGAATACGCCGTGGAAGAGGCCCTGAAGATCAAGGAAGCGGGCAAGGCCGAGAAGGTGACGGTGGTCGGGCTTGGACCGGACCGCATTGTCGAGTCGCTGCGCACGGCGCTGGCCATGGGTGCGGACGATGCCGTGCACGTGAAGACGGGCGACGATTACGGCGACAACCTCGCCGTCGCCAAGGCGCTGGCCGCCGCGGTGAAGGATTTGAACCCGGGTCTCATCCTGACGGGCCGGCAGGCGATCGACACCGACATGGGCGCGGTGCAGAGCATGGTGGCCGAGCTGCTGGGATGCGGCCAGATCAACGTCGTCTCGAAGCTCGAAGTGGACGGCGGCAAGGTGAAGGGCTGGCGCGACGTCGAAGGCGGCGCGAAGCAGGTGGTCGAGTCCTCGACGCCCGCGGTGGTGAGCGCCAACAAGGGTCTCAACGAACCGCGTTACGCGTCCCTGCCGGGCATCATGAAGGCGAAACGCAAACCCGTTGCGGTCAAGGAACCCGCCGCCGCCGTGAACAAGGCCAAACTGACGGCCTGCTCACTGCCGGAAGAGCGAAAAGCGGGCAAGGTGTTTCAGGGCGTCGAGTCGGTGCCCGAGGTCGTCAAACTGCTTCGCACCGAAGCCAAAGTCATCTGAGCATCGAAGGAGACGTCACCATGGCGAATGTGTTGGTGGTTGCGGAAATCAAAGAGGGCGAACCCAAGAAGGTTACGCTCGAACTCCTCACCGTCGGCGGACGCATCGCGTCGGGACTCGGCGGCACGCTGAACGCGGTCGCGATCGGCACCGGCCTCGGCGGCATCGAGACGAAGCTCGGCGCTCACGGCGCGAAGACCGTCTACGTCGCCGACGGCGTCGCCTCTTACAACTCCGAGGGCTACACGAAGATCCTCGCCGATGTCGTCGCCAAGGACGGCTCGGGCCTCGTGTTCTTCGCCGCGTCGTCGCAGGGTCGCGATCTCGCCCCGCGTCTGGCCGCCCGGCTCGACGCCGCCTTCGCCGCGGACTGCGTCGAAATCGACGTGGACGGCGGCAAGGTGAAGGTGAAGCGCCCGGTGTTCTCGGGCAAGGCGTTCGCGACGCTCACGATGGACGGCACGGCCGTGGTCAGCCTGCGTCCGAACAGCTATCCGGTCGCCGAAGGCGCGGGCCCGGCCGCCGCGACCGTCGCGGCCGGCGGCGATTTCGGCGCCGTCAAAGCCCAGGTCGTCGATGTGGTCGCGGGCCAGTCCGGCACCGTGGACCTGACCGAGGCGGATCGCATCGTCTCCGGCGGCCGCGCGTTGAAGAGCGCCGACAACTTCAAGCTTCTGTGGGACATGGCGAAGGTCATCAACGCCACGGTGGGCGCTTCGCGCGCCGCGGTGGACAGCGGATTCGCCCCGCACGCGATGCAGGTCGGACAGACCGGCAAGACCGTGAACCCCACGCTGTACGTCGCCTGCGGCATCTCCGGCGCCATCCAGCATCTCGCGGGCATGCGCACCTCCAAGGTCATTGTCGCGATCAACAAGGACCCCGAGGCGCCCATCTTCCAGAAAGCCGATTACGGCATCGTGGCCGATCTGTTCGAGGCGGTTCCCGTGATGCAGAAGGAATTCGAGAAGCTGCTCGCCGAGGCGTGAGCAGTCGGCGGAGCGAGGAGGCGAGATGCCGTACATTGCGTTTTCCGGTGTGGAAAAGGGAGTCTTCGCGTTCATCACGGTCGCGTTCGCCCTGACGTTTTCCTACGTCATGTGGCGGCGCATGCGGCTGATGTTCCTTGCGCGCAAGGATCCCCGCACCGACCGGATCGGCCGGCGCATCGCGCTGCTGTTCAAGGTCGGCGTGGGTCAGTCCCGCATGCCTCAGGAGTTCATCCCCGGTCTGCTCCACATCCTGATCTTCGCGGGTTTCATGACCCTCTCCGTGCGAACCGTCCTGCTGTTCGGCATGGGCTTTTCGGGATCGTGGTTCAACCTCGATCACATTCCGGGGATCGGCGGATTTCTGGGGCCGCTCTATTCCATCCTGAAAGACCTGTTGGTGATCGGCGTGCTCGTCGGGTGCGCCGGATTCGCGTGGCGGCGTCTCGTCTCCAAGCCCGTTCGCATGAAAAACATGAAGCAGGCCGAGCCCGTGGCGATCCTCGCCTGGATCTCGGGCCTGATGCTCATGGATGTCCTGCTCGAAGCCGGTTACGGCGCATGGATGCGCGGGCCGGAGGCCGCCGGCGTGGTCCACCAGGTATGGATCACGCCGCTCGGCGAGTTGTTCTCGGGCCTCTTCGGTCCCAAGTCGGGCGAGTGGGCCTTCAAGGTCGGCGTCTGGGGCCACAGCATCATGGTGCTCGGCTTCCTCAACTACCTGCCCTTCGGAAAACATTTTCACGTCATCACCGCGCTGCCCAACACGTTCCTCGCGCGCACCACGCCGCCGGGGCACCTCGAGCCCATCCTCAATATCGAGGAGAAGTTCGAGAAGATGGAATCCGATCCCTCGATCGCCATCGGCGTGGCGCAGGTCGAAAACCTCACCTGGAAACAGATTCTCGACGTCTACTCGTGCACCGAGTGCGGGCGCTGCGTGCCGTTCTGCCCGGCGTGGTCCACGGACAAGCCGCTGTCGCATCGCGGCGTGAACAAGACCATCCGCGCGCACTTGATGGAAAAGGCCGACTTCCTGCTCGCGCCCAAGCCCGCGGAGGGATCGGACAAGAAGCTGGAATGGACCGGCAATTCGCTCACGAACGGCGCGGTGTCGGCCGAGACGATCTGGTCGTGCACGCTGTGCATGGACTGCGAGGAGCGCTGCCCGGTGCTGATCGAGCAGGTCCCACGTATCGTGGACATGCGCCGTCACCTGTCGATGATCGAGGGCGATATCCCCGGCGAGGTCGCCAACTTCTTCAAGAACGTCGAACGCAACTCCAACCCGTGGGGACTCGCGCCCGACAAGCGCGCCGACTGGATCGCGGGACTCGAGGAGGGCCTTGTCGCCCCGCAGTTCTGCGAGCTGGCCCCCGAGGAAGCCGCGCAGGTCGAGTACCTGTTCTGGGTCGGCTGCATGGGATCGTACGACGACCGGTCGCAAAAGGTGACGAAGGCGCTCGTGAAGATCCTGAACGCCGCGGGCGTGAAGTTCGCGGTGCTGGGCGTCGAGGAACAATGCAACGGCGAAACCGCGCGGCGGCTGGGCAACGAGTACCTCGGACAGATGCTCGCGGTCATGAACATCCAGACTATGATGGCCTACGGCGTGAAAAAGGTGATCGCGTTCTGCCCGCACTGCTTCAACACGATCAAGAACGATTTCCCTCCCCTGATCCCGCAGGCCCGCGACCAGATGGAAGACAAGGACACGGCGAACCGCTACGCCGACTTCGCGGGCTTCGAGGTCGTGCACGCGAACGAACTCGTGCGCAAGCTCATCGCCGACGGGCGCATCAAGCTCCACCGCAACGAAGATCTGGGCCGGATCGCCTACCACGACCCGTGCTTCCTCGGTCGCTACAACGACATTTTCGATCCGCAGCGCGAGATGGTCGCGCTCGCGGGCGGGACCGTGGCCGAGCCGAGCCTGAACCGACGGCAGTCGTATTGTTGCGGCGCGGGCGGCGGACGCATGTGGGTCGAGGAGCACGCGCCCCGCGTCAACCACAAGCGCTTCGACGAAATCATGGAATCGACGGGCAACGCCGAAACCATCGGCGTGTCGTGCCCGTTCTGCCTGACGATGATGACTGACTCGTCCAAGGACAAGCTGGTGGACGACAAGGTCAAGGTGAAGGACGTGATCGAGATCGTCGCCGATCAGCTCGTCATGCCGGGCGAACCGCGCCCGAACTGACGACCCGGACGGGTACAACCACAACGCCTCTTGGCGACGAACAGCGCGGACGACGGTCGGGGGCGACTCCGGCCGTTGCCGTGTTCAGTCGGCGAACACGACCGCGAGCCGGCGACGCAATTCGTCACGCACGTCGCGAAACGCCTGAAGCCGCGCCTCGTCGTCGCCGGTCGCCGCGGCCGGATCGGGCAGACCCCAGTGGATCTTCAGAACGGCGCGCGGAAATACGGGGCATACCTCTTCGGCGCACAGCGTGATCACCGCATCCACCGAATCGGCATCGATGTCCCCCACCGTCTTGGATCGATGCGTCGAAATGTCGATGCCGATCTCGGCGAGCGCGGCGATCGCCTGAGGGCGAACGCTCGTCGGCTCCGACCCGGCGGAAGAAATCCGCACGTCCGACGGCGCGAGCGAACGGGCGATCCCCTCGCCGAGCTGACTGCGCGCCGAGTTCGCCACGCACATGAACAGAATGTGGCGCGGGCGCGCTTCGCGCAGCCGCTGCGCGTCCTCGCGCCAGTCTGCCCCCGGCCCGCTCATAACGCGTTCTCCGCCGCGAACCATCGGCGTCGCAGCGCGAACGCGACGTTGACGAGCCCGATCATCACGGGCACCTCGACCAGCGGGCCGATCACCGCGGCGAACGCCGCGCCGTGATGGATGCCGAAGGTGGCGATGGCCACCGCGATGGCCAGCTCGAAGTTGTTGGATGCCGCCGTGAACGACAGCGTCGTCGCGCGTCCGTAATCGGCGCCGAACTTGTGACCGAGGGCGAACGACGCGAGGAACATGACGACGAAGTAGATGAGCAGCGGAATCGCGATCCGCACCACATCGAGCGGAAGCTGGACGATGTATTCGCCCTTGAGTGAGAACATGACGACGATGGTGAATAGAAGAGCGACCAGGGTGATCGGACTGATCCTCGGAATGAACCGGGTCTCGTACCACTCCCGCCCCTTCAGCGAGATCAGTGAAAAACGCGAGACAACGCCGGCGATAAACGGGATGCCGAGATAGATGAAGACGCTTTTTGCGATTTCGCCGATTGTGATGTCGACCGCGACGCCCGCGAGGCCGAACCACGTCGGCAGCAACGTGATGAAGACCCAGGCGTAAACGGAGAAGAACAGCACCTGAAACACGGAGTTGAACGCCACGAGACCGGCGGCGTACTCGGGATCGCCCTTGGCGAGATCGTTCCACACGATCACCATGGCGATGCATCGCGCGAGGCCGATGAGGATCAGACCGGTCATGTATTCCGGCTTGTCGCGAAGAAAAATCAGCGCGAGCGCGAACATCAGCACCGGGCCGATCACCCAGTTTTGCACGAGCGACAGCACGAGGATGCGCGTATCGCGGAAAACGCGCGGCATTTCCTCGTAACGCACCTTCGCCAGCGGCGGGTACATCATGAGGATAAGCCCGACGGCGATGGGGATGTTGGTCGTACCCACGGAGAATCGGTTCCAGAAATCGGCGACGCCCGGCCACATCGAGCCCGACGCGACGCCCACCGCCATGGCAACGAAAATCCACAGTGTGAGGTAACGATCGAGAAACGACAGCCGACCGGCGGCGCCACTGCTCATGACCGACGCCCCTTTGCCGAGCCGACCACTGACCCCGACCGCTTCGCCCGGGTCTTCGTTCCGACCGCACCCGGATCGGCGGTGCGCGAAACACGCGGGGCGGGCGCGCACTCGGCGTCGTCCTTCGACCGGCTCGCCATCCGCGCGCGCAGGCGGTTCTGAATCGCGGCGAAGCGTTCGTCGAGCAGAATCGGGCGCACCGCACGCAGCGCGGCGGCCGCGTCGTCCGAGGCATCGGCGTTCCAGCGGTAATAGGCCCAGGTCCGGCGGTGCGACTCCGTCACGAGTCCGCGCACGGCGAGGTAGCGCAGGTGCCGCGCCGCCTTGGAATGCGTGAGGTCCAGAACCGCCGCGAGATCGCACACGCACAGCTCCGGCGTCGCGCGCAGCAACGCCAACATGTGCAGTCGCGTTTCGTCGGCCAGCGCGCGAAACACGCTCGCCAGACTCCCGACGCCGTCGTTCGCCGACCGCGTGTCCTTCGTAGTCTCGCGCCGAGTCGACGATTCCTCGCGCCGCCCGGACATTCCTTCACGCCTTCCCGCCATGACGTCCTCCCGATAAATCGACTATTCCCGTTTAACCGTTTAAACGGTTATTTGCAACGATCCGCAGGTCGGATCACTTCGCCGGCGACAGGTCGAGCGGCGTCGCCGGACCATGGACGGGCTTCCGCGAATCCGTTCAAAAACAGCCCGCTCAACTTGACGCCCGCGAGACGGGCCGGGATAATCGCGTGGCTGCTCATCATTTTCTCATTGAAGGGGAATTTCCCATGAAGCGCCGGATGGCTGGTCTGGGGATTTGCGTGGCCGCGCTGATGATCGCGACGACGGCGGGCGCCGAGATGGAGCCGGTCAAGGTCGGGTTCGGTTCGTTGCAAATCAGCGGACTGTTTCAGGCGGGATTCAACTATTACATCGGCGACGAGATCGCGGGGGCGCGCGACGTGGATCTGAACCGCGACGGTCAGATCGCCGCGGACGGTTCGGAGTCGAACATTCCCGTCGCGGTCGATCGCGCTTCCGACATGGAGTTCATCATTCGCCGCGCGCGCATCGCCTTCAAGGGCAACGTGGTCGACGAACGCATCGGCTACTTCTTCCAGACGGACGTCCAGGAAGGACGCGTGACCCTGCTCGACACGCGGCTCGCGTTTTCGTACATCCCCTACACGACCATCAGCATCGGCCGTTTCCTGCCCAAGTTCACGTACTGGATGCCGATGAATCCCGCGTACACCTATCTGATCGACCTGCCGCAGATGAACTCGTTTCTCGGCGTGCAGCGGCAGACCGGCGTCAACGTCGGCGTCTTCCACAAGCTCTTCGAGGTGGATTTCGGCGCGTTCAACGGACGCAACGAACCGAATACTCCCATCAATCCCGTGGACCGCGCCGGCGAGCCGCTCGGCACCAACACGCAGGATCGATGGAACGACGAGAACACGGCGAAGGACGCTTACGTTTCATTCGCCGTCAAGCCGGTCGACGGACTGCGCATTTTCGGCGGTTACTGGTACGGAATGCCGCTCGATTACTTCGAGGAGAAGGACGGCGAGCTCGTCGCGCACAACGCGCAGGTCGGCATCGTGAACGGCGGTGTCGCGTACCTCTCTCAGTTCGGCCTGCACCTTTGGGGCGAAGTCATGAGCCAGTCGGTGCGTTTCGATTCCAGCCCGTCGACGGACCCCGACGGCGAGCGGCCCGACGACACGTTCGAGTATTCGGCCCTGTCGTGGTATGCGATGGCCGGATACGACTTCAAGAACGTCGGCGTCCCCTTCGAAGTGCTGGCCCGGTACGACTCGCTCGACCCCGACACGACCAACGACGAAAAAACGCACGGCGACAAGGACGTGCAGACGCGCATCACCGGCGGCTTCAATTACTACATCGAGGACTTCTTCGCGGTGCTCGCCGTGAACTACGTCTACAAGGCCGAGGAGTTCGAACTGCTCGACAAGAAGCTGGAGGAAGACCAGACGGGCGTCTTCAACGACGAACTGCAACTCCAGGTCCAGGTGCACTTCTAGCCCGATGAGCGCGCCGACGCTGCGAGATCCCCTCGCGATCGGCGCGCTTCGTCTGCGCAATCGCCTCTACCGCGCGCCGGTGCTCGAAGGCGCCGGCCGCGCGAAGGATCCCGCCGCCGAGTACGCCCGCCATTTCGTTCCGGGAGCGCGAGCGGGGCTCGGCCTCATCGTTCAGGGCAACACCATCGTGCTCCCGCAGGGCCGCACGTCGCCGGGGATGTCGGCGATCGGCGAACGCGATCACCTCCTCGCCCTCGCGCCCATGGTCCGCGCCGTACACGACGCCGGCGGCGCCATCGCGATCCAACTCGGCCACGGCGGCATCTTCGCTCTGGAGAGCTGGCACCGCGAATTCGCTTCGATCCGTTCCGGAGCGCCGTTCGCGCCGAGCCCGATCCCGCTGTGGATGCGCGCGGTGCTCGGTCGCGTGCACGTCCTCGCGACGCGCGAAGTCGACGCACTCGTCCGCCGATTCGGCCTCGTCGCTTCCTGGGCGCGCGAGGCCGGCTACGACGCCGTGCAACTCGCCGGGGCGAACGCCAAGCTGCTGCATCAGTTTCTCTCGCCGACCTACAATCGCCGCGACGACCGCTACGGCGGCTCGCCGTCGGCGCGGTTTCGCATCCTGCGCGAGATCCGCGAGTCGATCGCCGAGCAGGCGGGCGCCGACTTTCCGGTGCTGCTCAAGCTCGCCGCCGAGGAGCACGGCGCGTTCGGCCGGCGCTGGGGCCTCGAACTGGGCATCGAATACGCCCGCATGGCCGAGGACGCGGGCTTCGACGCCATCACACCGGTCGCCGCGGATTCCATGCCGAACACCGCGATCTGCCGCGGCGCGTATCCCGCGGAAATGTTCGCGAAGGAACGCATCTCCCGGATGTACCGGGACGCCGGCGGACGCAGGGCGAAACCCGTTGCGTCGCTGGCCGCCCGCGTCGCCGCGAAGCGATATCCGTTCGCGCCGGTGTGGAATCGAGAAGTGTTCCGCTCAGTTAAGGCCGCGGTGAAGATTCCCGTCTTCGCCGTCGGAGGCATCCGCACGCGTGCCGAGGCCGAGGAGATTCTCGCTCGCGGCGAGGCCGATCTCGTCGGCGTCGGTCGGCCGTTTTACGCCGAGCCCGAACTCGCGCGGCGGTTCCTCGACGATACCGCCCCGGATGGCTCCGCGTGCGAAAACAGCAACAACTGCGTCGTGGCTCAGATGCTGGGCATGCCGGCCGCCTGCTACAACTCGGGCGTGCACAAAAAGATCGCCGCCGCGCGGTCTTGACCGGCGGCGGCGTTCGTTTGCGGGTCGATCAGGCGGTGCGTTTCGGCGCGGCCTTTTTCTTCGCGGCGGTCTTGGCCGAAGCCTTCGGGGGCGCGGGTCTCGACCGCACCGGCTTTTTCGCGACGCCGGTCTTTTCCATCACCGCGCGCACCTGCGCCGGATCGATCGGCTTGGAAAGCACCACACTGGCGCCGGCCTGAAAGAACTCGCGCTCCTTCGCCTTGTCGACAAACGCCGAGATGACGGCGATGTAGGCGTCGCGCGCCCCGTCGAGCGTGCGCATGGTCTTCAGGAAGTCGAGCCCGTCGAAACGCGGCATCATGTAGTCGAGCAGGATCAGGTCGGGCGCGAAGTCCTTGATGGCGATCAGCGCCTCGTATCCGTTCCACGCCCATGTCGTCTGCGCCTCCGCGTCGTGGTGACGCACGAAACTCTGAAGGATTTCGGCGGAGACCTCGTCGTCCTCGATGATCAGGACGCGCATGCCGCGACCCGCCTTGCGTCCGCCGGCCGATCCGCCCTGTTCAGTGTACGCCATAGCCGCGATCCTTTCTGATCTTGATCCGATGCAGCCGGACTTCGCGATCCGCTTCCTCGTTTGCGGGATTCATTTTCCGCGCCTTCTCGAAGTGCATCAGAGCGAGACCGTCCTTGCCCTCGTCCTTGAAGATCTTCCCGAGATAGAGATAGGCGATGTCGTTGTTCGCGTCGTATCCGATCGCGCGCTTGAACAGCTCCTTGCACTCCAGGGCGACGGCGATGTCGCTCTTGCCGCGCACGTGGTACATGCACCACGCGTAAAGCGCGAGCGCGTCGGAGTTTTCGACGCTGATCTGGTGCGCCCTCAGGGCGTACGGCATGGCCTTCAGAAAATCGCGCGCCTCCACGAACGTGGACGCCTTGGTCATCGCCACGACAAAGGCATCGGCGTCCGGCGTATCTTTCGGGCGCTTGATCGCCCGTGTTGTGGTTGCGCCCCTGATCTTCGTTTTTGGCGTCGCCGGTTTGGCCGGTGCGACGGGCTGCGACGGCGACTTCGGCGGCGGCGTCGGGCTCATGGTCACACCGAACTCGAGCGCGCGGCTCACCGCAAGCAGGAACGCCAAGCGCAGATCCGCCTCGAAATCCTCGCCGTTTGCGCGGATGTCGCGCAGAGTGCGTCCGACGAGCGCCCGCGTCCGGGCGTCGAGCGCGTCGTCGAAACGCAGAACCTCGCGCACGGCGGGGAACTGATCCGACAGTTGGAGAGGGACGTCGATCTTGTGGTTCTTCTCGAATGTTTCCCACAGAAATTCGGGTTTCGCGGCCTTGAACACGCCCATCTTGAGGATCATGTCGAGCGGACTGTCGAGATTCCGCGGCACCTGCGCCGTGGGCATCTGCTCCTGAAATGCATACGCCGCGCCGTCCCACTCGGACTTGAACAGACCGAGCATCTTGACGACCTTCTGCTGTTTGACGAGCACATCCACTTCGCTGCGCGCCAGAAGCCCCATCTGCACGATCACATCGCCCTGATGCAGTCCCTGCTTCTGCGCGCGCTCATAGGTCGCCTCGTTTTCCCGCTGCGTGATCTTCTTGAGCGCCACCAGAAACGTGCCCAGGCTGTCTTCGCGGATGAAATTGCTCTCCACATCGAGCAGACGGCCACGTTCGATCCACGCGGCCATCTTCTTGCGGTCGCCCTTCACCAGCAGCCGCCCGACCTTCTTCTCCCGCAGGAGGTGGAAAATGACCTTGCCGCTCGACGCCACGTTGAGCTCGCCGCGATCCCAGCGGCGCGGCTTGTGCACGTCCTGATCGGGCGCGAGCGGGCCCTGCGTCTGCTGAACGATCGTCTTCGGCTTTTCGTCCCCTTCGAGCCATTTGGTGACGATTCCGTAAAGCGCCGTGGCGTTGAACGGGGTCACCAACACGTCGTCGCAAAACATGTGCAGCCCCAGCCGCTCCATGTCGGCGGGGTCCGTCGCGCGTGTCGTGAGCATGACGAACGGAATGGCCGAAAGCTGGTCCCGACTCTTGAAAAGCCGCGCGAGCTCATTGCCCGATAGGACAGCAAGGTTCTGGTCGCAGATGATCAAATCGGGGTGGAAATTCAGCGTCATGTCCACGGCCTGTTTCTCGTCGGAGCATCGGACGCACTTGTAACCGACGTCCTGTAGAAACTTCAGCGCTTTTTCGTGGACCTCGTCATTCGGAGATATCAGAAGTATCCGCTTCGACATGACCGCCTCTCGCCAAACGACCTGTTACAATCCTTGTGAGTGAACTCACGGTATCTGAACCGTTAACCGAAAAATTTCTACCAGTCAACCGAAATTTCTCGATCCAGCCGGAAAGGGAAATTCGCCGCCCTCGGATCGGGCACCGCCCCAACCCACCGTTCACCCTTGAACGACGGGGCCGGAAGTCGGTCCGGCCCCCTTCGGTCTCTCCCGAGGTACGATCGAATCCGGTCGTCTAGAAGTGGTAACCCGCGCCCGCGCCGATGCCGAGACCCGTCGTTTGCAGCCCCATGTTCACCGTGGCGAACCAATTGTCACCGAGCAGAAACTTCCAGTCGAGGTCGATATGGACGTGAGGCAGTACCGACGGCAGGGGGTCGCTCTTGCTGTCGGGATCGATCGTGACCTGATCCTCGGTCAAATCCTGTTCCGGCACGTTTGTCACCGACGACTGATAGTCGTATTGCTCGAACTGACCGTAGGCGAACATCGGACCGATGCCGATGCCGGGGTTGAAAAACACCTTGTCCTTGGCCACTTCGATGTCGAAGAAAATGTCGGCCGTGATGGCGATGGCCCCGTTTCCGCCGGCGTCGATGTACGCCTGGTCGATCGGGCTCTGGCCGTCGAGGCGCCAGACGCCGTCTTCGACGTTCACGAAATAGTGCCAGAACGTGCCGGTGACCGCGAAGATCCCGAAGTCGTAACCGCCGTAGGCCGCCACGTGGTAGATGGACAGGTCCGGCCGCTCCTCGTAGCTGGAGAGCATCATGCCCGGAAAGTTGTAGCCGCCCTTGATCCCCATGATGGCTTCTTCGTCGTCGTGGTCGGCCAAGGCCGGAACGACCGCCAGCATCACGAGCATCATCGCCGCGAACAGCCGCTGAAACGCCGCGGTCTTGTGCATCACGCTCCCTCCTCGATGTCGAACATGGATGTTCCGGAAATTCGGGCAGTGGTACCAAATCCGGCACGCAGGGTCAATCGCGAAACGCCGATCGGCGTACGTTCAGGGCTTTTCCGGCGGCGGGCGAAAGTCGTCGCGGACATAAACGATCACGCGGTCGCCTTTCGCAATTGCCTTCTCCTCGCCGAAGTCGTTCCAGCGGCGAAGGCTCGACAGGCTCGTGTCGAAGTCGCGGCCGATCGAATACAGCGTCATACCCTTCTTCACGGCGATCTCGACGCGGCGGATTCCGCGCAGCGAATTCCAGTCGGCGACCGCCCGCTCCTTGACGTTGACGCCGTCGAGCGCGTCGGCCCGGTCGGCCGGCACCACGATGCGATACCCACCCGGGTCCGGCGGGACGTAATCGCTTCTCAGGCCCGGATTGAGCGCCGCGAGCGTGCCGCCCGGCACGCCCGCCAGCGCTTCCAGCAGGCGCAGATCAGTCAACGGGCGCACGTGCAATCCCGTCGTCGCATCCGGCGCGAAATCGATCTTCGCAAAACCGTAGCGCTCGGGATCGGTCATGATTCGCCGCGCCGCTAATATGCGCGGAACGTAGTCGGCCGTCTCGGCTCTCAGCTTGCCCGCGTCGCGAAGCGCGAAAAAGTCGCGCGGCGCGCCGGATTCGAGCAGGCGCGTCAAATCGCCCCGCCCCAGATTGTATGCAGCCATTGCGAGATACCAGTCGCCGAACTGCGCGTGCAGCGCGCGCAGGTAATCGGCGGCGAACCGGGTCGCGGCGTCGGGATCGTAACGCTCATCCACGAAAGCGTCGCGGCGCAACCCGAACAGCCGCGCGGTGGCGGGGAGAATCTGCCAAAAGCCTCCCGCGTCGCTCGGGCTCGTGGCGCGGACCTTGTAGTGACTCTCGACGAACGCGAGCGCGAGCAGATCCTCGGGCATGCGTTTGCGGCGCAGCTCGGCGAGCACGCGTTCGCGCCACGCGCCGTAACGCACGAGCGCTTCCGCCGTCCGGTCGCGTTCCGTGGTGCGCATGCGTTCGATGAAGGTTTCGACGGAGGCGTGATTGGTCTCGGGGACCGCGGGCAATTCGGCGAGTTCCGCCGACTCGGCCTGCGCCTTCGCGAGGACGCCGACGAGATCGTCTTCGGGCGTGTTTTCGTCGGCGTTGTCCTCGGCCATCGCGACGCCGACCACGACGACCGCGAACAATCCGAATATCGCGGCGATCAGATGATTGATTCGCATGGGACGTGAATGCGCGATGTGCGCGCGCATGTCAAGCCGGGAGGTGCGCGACCTGCTTCAGTTCACGATCACTTCGATCCGAAGGAGATCCTGCGCCGCGAGATCGACGGGGAGTCGGTAGTATCCCTGCGGTCCCGGCGAAACAACGACGGTGGCGCGCAATTCTCCCCGTCCGCGCCGCAAATGATAGTCACATTTTCATTGACAACCGTTCTCGACCTGTGTCACCGTCAGTGATATTTTCCGGTGAACGCGCTCGGACAGCTTTGAAACGAGACGCTTCGTCGAATGATCGGGAACCCGGAAACCATCGCCCTCCGCGCCTTCAACGCACCGATTTGGATTCGTGTCGTTGCGCTGCCCCTCGCGCTCGTTCTTCTGCTCATCCCAGCCTGCGATTGCGGTTCGTCCGCTACGTCCGACGGCGCGAATTCGGATGACGACGATGTCGTTGCCGACGACGACACGTCGGCCGATGACGACGGGGACGACGACGCGGGATCGACCACCACGACAACGCCGACCACATCGACGACCGGCGGGACCGTCACGACGACCACGGCTACATCGCCGAGCACCACGACGACCACGATCCCCGGTTCGGGCACCGCGTGCGACCCCTACCGTTACACCGCCGCAGAAGGCCCGGACGTTCCCGACTTCGGTCCATGGCCCGAATACACCATCGGCGCGATCACGTATCGGCAATACATCGCGGGAAGCGCGGGCGTGGGACGGAACGCCGTAGCACTCGATGCCGACGGACGCGCGTGGGTGTTTGGCATGGTGGGCCGCTCGTTTGATGCCTACATCTTCGATGATGACGGCTCTGTCGAGCGCGAGATTGTCGATCCGGCAGGGGGTCTGAATTCCGAGGTGAATCGCGACGGGAGTGGGGCATTTCACGTGGTGTACACCAACACGAACGCCAACGAGATCCGGTATGCGACGAATACGAGCGGGGAATGGGTCCAAACGGTCATCCTCGCCGTGCCCGAGGGCGGCGTCGTTTTCGGTTCGGCGCGAGAGCCGAACGGCACGATTCACGTCGCCTACACACGCCTCGAAAACGACACGACGGGGCTGATCTATTTCCGATGGAGAGAGGGCTCGATTGAGGCGCTGGAGCAAGCACAAGAACCCGAGGAAGACAATTGGTTGTGGGGTGTTTCGCTGGCGCTGGAGCCTGTCCCGGATTCCGTTGAAAGTTGAAAAGGGAACGGCGGTTGCCTACCGTCCGGGTTGCGAGACCTGGACGACCTTTTCCAAGGAGGACCGCCGTGAAGGGACGATACCAA
>JADLEX010000157.1 GCA_020845895.1 Deltaproteobacteria bacterium
CGATACGCGCGTTGACGGTCTGAATGCCCGCCTCGGCGGCGATCCGCGTCTCCTTCTCCCAGCTCTTGCACACCTCGGCGAGAAAGCCCGTGCCCGGGGTGGCGTCTTCAAACAGCTCCTCGTCGCCGCGCGATCCGTACCAGCCGATGGCCGACGCGCTGACGAGCACGCGCGGCTTGTGCTTGAGTCCCGCGAGGGCGTGGCACAGCACGTTCGTACCCTGAAAACGCGAGAGGCGGACTTTTTCCTTGAACTCCGCGGTCCATTTGTCCGCCGCGAGGTTTTCGCCCGCCAGATGCACCACCGCGTCGACGCCCTCGAGCGCCTCGGCGTCGATTTCGCCTGCTTCCGGGTTCCAGTAGATTTCGGTCGTCCCCGGCCTGGGCTGACGACGGACCAAGGGGTCCACCCGCATCCCTCCGGAACGCAGATAGTTCACCAGTTCGCGCCCAATGAGCCCCGACGCGCCCGTCACGGCGATGCGTTGATCGCCGAGCTTGCGACGCAGTACCCGCAGACGGCTGATGTCGTAGCGCGTGCGGTCGTGGCGGAAGTCGAACATGCGCGCGAGGCGGCGCTCCGCGTAGCGGTGTCCGAACGCCTTGCCGAGGAAACCCATCGGCAACTCGTACTCGACGCGGTCTTCGATGAGGCAGAATTTTTTCGCCTCGGGAACGAAACGGTGCGTGTGCTCCCACGCCGCGAACGGGCCTTCCTCCTGCACGTCGCGGAACATCACGCCGGGCTCGGCCTCAACGATTTTCGCGGTGAAACGTTGCTCCGTCGGCCCGATTCGCGTGGTCACGACCGTGCGGCTCCCTACCTCCAGACCCGGCGCGTGCTCGATCACCTCGACGTCTTCCCACGGCGGAATCAGCCGCTCGAACGTGCCGGGCTGCGCATGCCATTCGTATACGACGTCGGGCGTGACCTCGACCCCGCTGCGATATTCGAACGTGGGCATCACCTCTCCCGTTTTCGGATGTCGGCATTCGAAAAAACTTTTCGCCGCCCTCGGCGAACGGTGCGATAATGGCGTCGCATGGCGAGATGTGACAAGCGGTGTGCTCCGGCCGGTGTCGGTCGGCGACAAAAAAATGTCGGGCGTCACACGCGATGATTGACCGGGCGGCATTTTGCCGCTATTGGCGTTCTGGTTTTTCGGGGCCCCGGCGCGCACAAACCGGGGCGGGGAGTCTTGTCCATTGCGAGGAGGGCGCGTTTCGATGGACCACATCATTCCCAAGCGGATGTTCTTCACCAAGGGCGCGGGCTTTCACAAGAACAAGCTGCAGAGTTTCGAGCTGGCCCTGCGCGACGCGGGCGTCGAACGCTGCAACCTCGTTTCGGTGTCGAGCATCTTTCCGCCCGAGTGCAAGATCATCAGTCGCGCCCAGGGCGTCAAGGATCTCCACTCCGGCCAGATCGCGTTCGTGGTGATGGCGCGCGAGGCGACGAATGAGCCCAACCGGCTCGTATCGGCGGCCATTGGTCTGGCGCGTCCCAAGGACAAGGCCGAATACGGCTACCTCTCCGAGCACCACGCCTTCGGCGAAACGGGCAAGAAGTCCGCGGACCTTGCCGAGGACATGGCGGCCATGATGCTCGCGAGCACGCTGGGCATGGAACTCGATCCCGACACCGCGTGGGACGAGCGCAAGCAGATGTTCAAGCTCGACAAGAAGTTCAACATCGAAACGCGCAGCACCTGCCAGTCCGCCGAAGGCCACAAGGACGGCCTGTGGACGACCGTGGTTGCCCTCGGCGTCTTCATGCTGTCGTAAACAAACCCCAAGGTGCGATTTTCGCGGGCGGTCTTCGGGCCGCCCGTTTTGCGTGGGGCTCAGAATCGCAGCGTCACGCTCGTTGAGCCGCCGATCAGGTATCCCGACGAATTGAGCAACTGGTCATCGCTCGTTCGCTCCTCGCGGGGAACGAGCGCCGCGTAGAAGACCGCCGCGTCAAACGTGACCGGGGTTCGCAACGCGCGCGGATGGATCGAGAATCCGAATCCCGCCGAGACGCGGTGCAGGTCATTGTCGAGCACGAGGTTGTTGCCGCTGCCCCATCGTTCGAACGGCGAGGCTTCGTAGGCGTACCCCGCGCGCAGTTGCCACTCCCCGGCGGGCTCGAGCATCGTCCCGATGCGCGGCACCTACACGTCGCGCGTCCGGATGTCCGAATCGTTTACGGCGTCGTCGCCCTCGCGCAACTCGTCATTCATTCGATCCCAATTCTGCCAATCCACCTGTGCGACCGCGTGCCACGCCCAGGCGATGCGCGCTGTCGCTCCCGCCGAAACCATTTGGGGGATGAATCCGTCCTTGAATTGCATGTCGGTCGGATACTCCTGAAACACGAACTCGCCGGCCTTCACGCGGGTCTCGCCGGAGACGGGATCGACCACGCTCTGCAATTCGCCGCGATACGCCGCCCCGACGCGCCAGTCGGTCGTCACGTACTGCGCGCCCACGAGAAATCCGTAGGCGGGGTGGCCGGTGAGCGTCATCTGCTCGTTTTCGGTGCGACCCGAGAGCTGGACGTCCTGATCGAGCGTGACCTCGGACTTCGACGACAGGATAAATCCGCCGCCGAGGTTGAGTCCACGAAATACGCGCACGCCCCAGCTCGTGATCGTCATGAACGAACGTACGCCGAAGCGCTGGTAATTGCCCTCGGGATACCGTTCATCGTCGAAGTTCAGCAGCGTGCCCATGTTGTCATCGACGAGCATGGTGATGCCCATCGCGACGGGGTAGTCGCTTGCGAATATCTTGCCGATGTCGAGCGCCGTGCCCATCGCGACTACCGCGTTCGGTTCGCGAAAATCCCGCTCGCGCCTGCCGTGGCCGCCGCGAAACATCGGCTGTGCGAAGAGGTAGCCCATCGTCATGAGCGTGTGCTCGGTCTCGGCGATGGCCGCGGGATTGTGGTACACAGCGGCAGCGTCGCCGAAGCCCGCCGTGCCCGCGCCTGCGAGCGCGACGTCGTTCGGCAAAATCCCATACATCATCGCCAGATGCCCGACGCCCGCCTCGGCGCCGGAAGCCGCGATGACCAATAAAAGGACAGTGACGAAGATTCCCCGAAATCGCCTGCTTCGCACGCCCGCTCCCACAACCGAGATCGTGAGGCACCATATTCCGGAATCGTGATTTGCGCCACGGGCGACGAGGGCTTTCCGACTGGTTGCCGCCATACCTATCGGCGGAACGCAAACGCCGGGCGACGGTTGGGCCGCCCGGCGATCGCGCATTTCTCAGACTGTGTGATCGCTATTTGGCTTCGACTGGCGCGAACTCGCCGCGCGCGCAGCGGGCTTTGTATCCTGGAATATCGTAGCCGCTGTCACCGATTCCGGCCTGCCAAAAAGAAATGTTCCATGCTGTGTCCGATAGAGTGCTTGGGGGTGGCGTCGAGGACGACCAATAATTTCCGCATTCGCCTTCCAACTCGCTCGGCCAGTAGCACCCGTCTGCCGGACCGTTGCCAACCGCGCAATTCGAGCAGCCGTCTCCCCAGCAATCGTCGACCCATAGACAGTCATCCGTTACGCCGCATGAGCCTCCGAATTGAGTCGACGCACAACCTCGGATCAGGCTGCGCAACTCCGAAATCGTCGGTAGTCGCCAATCGTCGTACCCGCTGCATGCAAGCGTTTCGCAAGCCTCCAGCGCGTCGGGCCAAAAAGCCCAACCCGATTGAAACGGCAACGGTTCGACCAACCACGTTAAACCTGAGGTCGGGTCCGTCCACGTGTCGCACTCGGTCTGCGTGTCGTCATCGGCCAAATCGTCGTCGATGTCGTCGTCGGCATCGTCATCCGTGTCGTCGTCCACGGTGTCATCGTCGCCGTCGTCGTCGTCGTCAGACCCTGAGCCCGTCGAAGGGCATCGTCATCCGAATCGCCGCATGTGGCCACGGCGAGGGTGAGAGCGCTGATCGTGATCAGCCAAAGGACGAGAGGTTTCATCGTGTTCCTCCTTGGGGTTGCCGCCTCACTTCCCGGCAACCGGCTAGAACTCACCCCGCGCGCAGCGGGCGTTGCCGGAAGGTTCGTATATGCCTGCATTTCCGACGCTGCCCTTGCTGAATCTCGCATGCCACGCATTCTCATCGGAAGTGAATTCTTCTCTGGAACTCGACCAGAACGTCCATAAGATTGAGTCACCTTCACACGTATCTGCAATATCCAAAGGCGAATAGCATCCGTCGTTCGGTCCGTCGTTCGTGAGGCAGCCATCGCAAGGAGAATTTTCCCCGTCCTCGGTGCAATCGAAGCTAAGACAGTCATCTGTAACGCCGCATACTCCATTCGGCTCCGTGGCAGGACATCCCCGGATCAGACTGCGCAACTCGGAGATTGAGGGCAACCGCCAGTCGTCGTGATCACCGCACGCCAGCGTGTCGCAGTAATCCATCGCTTCCTGCCACGTCAGCCCCGCGTACGGTGTTGTCACGGCGGGATCGACCAGCCACGTCAATCCTGAGGTCGTGTCTGTCCATGTGTCGCACTCGGCCTGCGTGTCGTCATCGGCCATATCGTCGTCGATGTCATCGTCGGCATCGTCATCCGTGTCGTCATCCACGGTGTCATCGTCGCCGTCGTCGTCGTCGTCAGACCCTGAGCCCGTCGAAGGGTCATCGTCATCCGAGTCGTCGCAGGTGGCGACGGCGAAGGTGAGTGCGCTGATCGTGATCAGCCAAAGGATCAAGGGTTTCATGGTGGTCCTCCTTGGGGTTTTCGGTTTCACATCAGACCGTCGCAGGCGTCGCAGTTGCCCGGGTAAGCGAGGTCATTCTCCAGACAGTCTCGGAGCTCCTGCGGCCAGAGGTTCGCCGTGCAGTCTGTCCGGCACAGCGCGGAGGTTGCGTACAGGCCGCATGCCACGACCTCGTCGTTGCTGCAAACGTCCGCGCAGCACAGGAGTTCGTCGCTCGATTTGGAGCACCGGCCGAGTTCGGCGGCGCCAGTGCAACTGTCGGAGCGAAAGCACGTCGCGTCGCCACAGTAGGCAGGTGTATCGCCGCCGCACTCTCGCGTCGGATAGATGCACGGAATCGTGCAGACGCCGTGATTTCCGAACGCCGCGTTGATGTCGTTCACGCACCGTGTGGAGTTCCCCAGCGGGCAGTCGCCGGCGAGCAGGTACGTCGCCGTGTCCGCCAGCAGCGTGCGGAATTCGGTAAGCGTCCAATCTGTTCCGCCGGAGAGGAGCACCGTCGCGGCGAAGACGAGGAGATCGGTGTAATCCTTGCCGAGGGCCGTGACGCCGCTGCCGATCCCCTCGCGCAGATCCCACAGGGCCTGCGTCAGCACCATGCCGCCGTCGTGCTTGTCAGGACAGCAGACCGTCGTCTTCTGGTAGTCCATGTTCATGGACACCGTACCTTTGAAGTCGTTGCTGTTGCACAGAAGCTGGGACCGATGGAAGTTGTCCGGGCTCATGTCCTCCATCGTCACGGCGAAGTACTTGGCCAG
>JADLEX010000158.1 GCA_020845895.1 Deltaproteobacteria bacterium
CGCTCGACCGGCCACGGCGATGAAACGGATCGCCTCGGATCGTCGTCCGAGACGGTGACGACCAAGAAAATTGCGACTCCGGCGCATCGGGAGGATGCGTCCGAAATTTCAATCGCGGAATTTGGGCTGCGCGCCTTTCTGGACGACGGGCCTACGGCGGGCTAAGGTGCTGCCTCGCGTCGCCGGGCGTTTGCCAGGGCTCCGGCGACCCGTTCTCGGGGAGAAATGCCGATGCCTGCCGTTTTTCACGCACCACGCCGCCGGGTTCGATTCGCGATCGTTTTCGCGCTGGCGGTTTGCCTACTGTTCGCCGCGTCGCCGGACGCCGCGCGCGCCGCCGATCACAAGTTCGCGCTTGCGATGTTCCACTTCAACATCCAGTACGTCGCGGGCGGCCTGCGCGGGTTCCTGCCGCTCGGCCTCGACAACGTCATCCCGAGTTGGGAGATGACCGAGGCCGAGGTGGAGGACATGATCATCGTCGAGAGCTTCGAGCCCGTGCTCGATCTCTACCTCGACCACCCGGGTTGGGGCGTCGATCTCGAACTCCAGAGCTACTTCATCGAGGTGCTTGCCGAGCGCCACCCCGGCATCCTCGCCAAATTGATCGACTTGGTGGAGAGCGGGCAGGCGTCGGTGGTCAGCTTCCACTACTCCGACCAGCTCTTCATCGGCTATCCGCGCCGCGCGTGGGAGACGTCGGCCGAGCGCACCGCGCAGGTCTTCGCCGACGCGGGCGTCGCACTCTCGCCGACGGTGTTTTGCCAGGAAGGCCAGGCGGGCGTGGGCATGGCCGAGGCGATGTCGGATTTCGGCTACGACCTGATGGTGTGGCCGAAGAACCTGTGGATTTATCAGCACGGCGATTTCGCCTCCGAGCCCTATTACGATTTCGGCGGCCTCGACCTGATCGTGGGCGCCCAGGGCGTGAACTGGACGGACGGCGACGACACGCTGGAGATGACGTGGACGTTTCTCGGCGACGGCGAGCTGCTCGCCACCTGCGATTTCGACCCCTACTTCCCGCCGGTCTTCAAGGAAAACGCCGCGTGCATCGCGGAGTATGTCGATCAACTCACGGCGCTCGAGGCCGACGGCTGGGACATCGCGCGCGCGGACGAGTATGTCGCGCAGGCGAAGGATCTGGGCATCGCGCCCGCCGAAATGCCCGACCTGCTCGACGGCACCTGGCAGCCCGACTCCACCAACGGCCCTTTCCGCTGGCTGGGCGGCGGCGGCCTGTGGCGCATGGATGAGCGCGACAACCACGTGCGCACACTGTGCGAGATCGCCTTCCGCGAACTGCTGGCCGCGGAGGTCGCGGCGGATGAAGCCGGAATCGACGCGGAAGACGAGATCGGCGAGAGCTGGCGGCTGCTGAACCTCGGCATGGTGACCGACGCGACCGGCATCAACCCCTACAAGGGCGAGATCGGCTACGGCGTGGCGCACTGCGGCGAGGTCGCGCGGCGCGCGCGCACGGTCATCGAACGCGCGAAGATCGAGACCGGCATCACCACGGCGCGCATCGACACGGCGGCGGGCGAGATGGCGCAGGCCGATTTTCCGCCCGATTACGACGAGACGACCGCGCCGGCGGTCGAGGTGACGATCGACACCAAGCGCCGCGAGGCGGTGTCGCGCTGGTCGCTCGTTTCGAGCACGCCCGAGATCTACCAGCTCGAAATCGAGTTCGACGACGACGTGGGCCGCGAGGTGTCGGTGACGTTCGAGGGCACGGCGACGGATCTCGTTTTCACGCCCGCGCTCTCGACGGGCGGGCCGCTCACGTACGACCGCACGGCGTTCGTGTTCAACGAATGGCCGATGCCGCTCGCCGACGGATTCCTGAACCTCGGCGACGACTGGTACGTGGTGAAGGACATGGGGCTCACGCACGTCGCCGCGTTCATCAACACCGACAACGGTAACGCGCGCTTCGAGGACGACACGGCGACGCCGGGCTCGGCGTTCACGTGGCGGTTTTTCCTGATTCACGGAACGCAGGACGAGGCCGTCGCGTTCGCCACCGGGCTGAACGTTTCGCCCACGCTGTACCGATAAGGAGCCGGCCATGACGAAGAACATCTGGCGACGACTCGCGATGATGCTGCTTGCGCTCGTTCTGGTCGGCGGCTGCGGATGCGGCGACGACGATGACGATGACGACACCGCCGCTCCCACGGACGACGACACCGACGACGACGCCGATGACGACACCGATGACGACACCGCGGATGACGACACGGCGGATGATGACGACGATACGAATCCGCCATCGGTGACGACCGTGATGACGCTCGATCTCGAATACCGCAACAGCGCGCACTTCGTGATGACGCGGACGGGCGACAACCTGACGGCGACGCTGACGGCGGGCGCGGGCTTCGGCGACGAATGGTTGCCGGCGGGCGAGATGCAGATGGGCGCGGGGCGCGTGATGGCGTTTCCCGAATCGAAGTTCGAGATCCACACGGTGCACTTCGAGGGCGACCCGGTGGCGGGCTCGCCATGCGGCGACGCGCCCGTGACCTACGAACTGACGCTCACGGGTCAGACCGCAGCGCGCGAGCGCATCGGCGCGGTGGTGTGCTACTGCGGGCGCGACACGACCGCGCGCCCGGCGACGCTGCTGCGGATCAAGACGAAGTTTCCGGAGGACTGATCGGGCTCACGAACCCAACGAAGTTTCCGGATGAGAAGACTGATGGCTCACGAGCCCATCAGCATGACCATGATCGCCTTCTGCGAGTGCAGGCGGTTTTCCGCCTCGTCCCACACCTTGCTGGCGGCGGACTCGAAGACGTCGGGCGTAACCTCTTCGCCGCGATGCGCGGGCAGGCAGTGCAGGAAGATCGCGTCGGGCGCGGCCTTGGCCATCAGCGCCGTGTTGACCTGATACCCCGCGAATTTCTTGCGGCGTTCGTTCGTTTCTTTTTCCTGCCCCATGCTCGCCCACACGTCGGTGGTCACCACGTCGGCGCCGACGACCGCCTCGACCGGGTCGCGCGTGAGCAGGATGCGGTCCGCGTTCGAGCCCTTCACCCGCTGATAGATCTGCGAGTTGGGCTCGTATCCTTCCGGGCACGCGAGACGCAGCCGAAACCCGAATTTGTCCGCCGCGTTGAGCCACGAGTTGGCCATGTTGTTGCCGTCGCCGATCCACGCGACGGTGCGTTCGGCGATCGGGCCGACGTGTTCTTGCACGGTCATAATGTCGGCCATGATCTGGCACGGGTGCAGCAGATCGGACAGGCCGTTGATGACGGGCACGTCGCTGTACGCGGCGAATTCCTCGATGTTTTCCTGCGCGTAGGTGCGGATCATGACGCCGTGCACGTAACGCGAGATGACGCGCGCCGTGTCGCGGATCGGCTCGCCCCGGCCCATCTGGATGTGATCGGGCGACAGAAACAGCGCCTGCCCGCCGAGCTGAAAAATGCCGACCTCGAAACTCACGCGCGTGCGCGTGCTCGACTTCTCGAAAATCATCGCGAGGCTTTTGCCGTCGAGCAGTCGGTGCGGCGTGCCCGCGCGGTTCTTGGCCTTCAGGTCGGCGGCGAGGTGCAGGATCGATTCGAGCTCGGCGGCGGACCACTGGGCGAGCGACAGGAAATGGCGAACCGGTTTCACGAGATTTTCCCCTTCTTCGATGCCCCGCGCGCGCGGGATTTGGATCGTGCTGGCGATTTCGGCGCGTGCGCGGCGCGGGCCGCCTCGCGGTCCGTCGCGATGCGACGGTATCGCGAGCCCAGGTCCTCGCGCAGGATCGGCACGCCGCGCGTGGCGACCAGCGCGTCGTCGGGCACGTCCTTGGTGATCGTGGACGACGACGCCACGTGCGCGTGCCGGCCGATCTCCACCGGCGCGACGAGCACCGTGTTGGCCCCGATGTACGTGTCGCGACCGATCGTCGTGCGCACGGGCTCGGTGCGCCCCACCTTGCATGTCGTCACGCCCGCCCCGATGCGCACGTTGGCCTCGACCATCGCGTCGGCGAGGTGCGTGTGCGGCAGGATGCGCACGCCGATGCCGATCCGGCTGCGAAAGAGGCTGACGAAGGGGCCGATGGCCGAGCCCGAGCCGATGTGCGTATCGTCGCCGACGAAGCAGAACGGTTCGATACGGCACCCGGCGTCGAGGCGCGCCCGTTCGATCACGCAGTTCGCGCCGACGGCGACTTGATCGTCGATGCGCGCGCCGCGAATCTGCGAACCCCCGCCGATCACGCAGCCGCGGCCGATGCGCGTGCCGGGCGTGAGGTGCGTGTAAGGGTGCAGAACGGTGTCGGCGCCGATCTCGACGCCCAGGTCCACCGTGGTGCTCGCGGGGTCGAGCACGCTCACGCCGTTTTTCATCAGCCGTTCGAGCATCGAAAAACGCAGGGCGTCGGCGAGCTCCGCGAGTTGGGAGCGGTCGTTGACGCCCGTCACCTCGGTGGCGTCCTCGGCGAGAAACGCGCGGCAGCGTGCGCGCGAACGCACCGCGAGGCCGATGATGTCGGGCAGGTAATATTCCTTCTGCGCGTTGTCGGCGCGCACACGGGCGAGCAGCTTCCACAGCCGTGCCGCGCGTACGACGTAGATGCCCGCACTGACCTCGCGAAGGTCGCGCTGCGCGTCGCTTGCGTCTTTTTCCTCCACCACGCCCACCAGTTCGCCCGCGTCGTTTTTCAGCGCACGACCGTAGCCGGTGGGGTCGTCGGCGAGGAACGTGACGAGCGTGAGATCGGCCTTCGCCTTGCGGTGCGAAGCGATCACCGCGCCCATCGTTTCGGACGAGAGCAGCGGCACGTCGCCCGAGAGGATCAGCACGTCGCCGTCGAACTTCGCGAGCGCGCGGCGCGCGGCGAGCACGGCGTGGCCCGTGCCGAGCTGTTCGGTCTGCGTCGCGAAGGCGAGCGGCGCCTTGGGAAAGTCACCCTCCACGATGGCGCGCACGGCGTCGGCCTGATGCCCGACGACCACCGCGACGCGCTCGGGCCGCAGACGAAGCGCCTGCGCAATGACGTGGCTGATGAGCGAGCGACCGCACAGGGGATGGGCGACCTTGGCGAGGTCGCTTTTCATGCGCGTGCCCTTGCCCGCGGCAAGGATGATGACGGCGAGATTTTTCATCTTGGACCCCCGGCTCCCGCGCGGCGCGGGGCGGTCGTCATGTCGCCAGCGGCTTCTTGGTCATCTGGCGGAGCGTCGATTGGATCGCCTTGTGCTGCTTGATGATCTGCCGCATCGGGATCACCCGGCGCAGTTCTTCGAGCGTCGTGTATTCCTGCTCGACCTTGCGAATGCCGTCGAGCACGAGCGGCGTCATACCCTTGGCCATCGCCGACTGCTCGATGTCGTCGAGGTGCCGCTCCTCGTAGATCATGCGCTGCACCTCGTCGTCGATCATGAACAGCTCGAAGATGCCGATGCGGCCGCGGAATCCCGTGTGATTGCACTTGCGGCAGCCGCCGCCGTGATAGAACACGTCCGCGGTGAGCTGGTCGCGGAAAAGTTCGAGATCCTCGGCGTGCGGCTGCTGAACGGTCTTGCAGTCGGGGCAGATGCGCCGCACGAGCCGCTGCGAGAGCACGCCCAGCAGCGACGAGCCGATCAGGTTGTAGTCGAGGCCCAGCACGTGCAGGCGCGAGATCGCGCTCACCGAGTCGTTGGTGTGCAGCGTCGAGAGAATCAGATGGCCGGTCTGCGCGGCCTTGCACGCCACATCCGCCGTGTCCTCGTCGCGGATTTCGCCGATCAGCAGGATGTCCGGGTCGTGGCGCAAGAACGCCCGCGCCATGTCGGCGAAGTCGAATTTCGCGGAAATCTGTTTTTGGTTGACGCCCTCGAGGTTGTATTCGATCGGGTCCTCGGCGGAGAGGATCTTGTTGTGCGGCGTGTTGATTTCCTTGAGCGTGGCGTAAAGCGTCGTCGTCTTGCCCGAGCCCGTCGGCCCCGTCACCAGAATCATCCCCTGCGGGTTCGTGACCATCTGGCGATAGGCGCGAAGATCCTGATTCGTGAACCCCAGCAGTTCCAAACTCACCGGCGCCATCGACTTGTCGAGCACGCGCAGCACGATCTCCTCGCCGTAGGGGCCGGGGAGGATCGAGATGCGGAACGGCACGTCGTGATCCTGGCCGTTGAGCAGTGTGCGCAGCAGCACGCGCCCGTCCTGCGGACCGCGTTTTTCGGAGATGTCGAGGTCGGCCATGACCTTGAGGCGATTGATGACCTCCTCGATGTTGTCCTTGTGGATCGTCGTCTTCACCTTGTGCAGCAGGCCGTCCAGCTTGTAGCGGATCGTCACCTCGCGCCGCTCGTTTTCGATATGAACGTCGGTCGCGTTTTTGCGGATCGCGTCGAGCAGGAGGTTGTTGACGATCGGGATGATCGACGACTTGCTCTCCTCGACAAGCGACACCGGCTCCAGGTGGCGCATTCGTCCGGTGGGTTCGGGCGACTGCGCGATACGCACCCGCGTCGCCTCTCGCGCGGCGAGGTCCCCGGGCGTGGTGTCGAGTTCGAGCATCGTCTCGTCCTCGCCCTGCGGGCGGACGACATCCTGCGCGAGACTGGCCGGGTCCGGCGTGGCGAGCCCGTACGCCAGGTTGAGCGCGCGGGTCACGTCGTGCGGTTTGAGCGGAACCGAAACGATGCGCCGGTTGTTGAAGCGCCGCGAGATCGTGTCGATGGTGTCGAGGTTGCCGGGGTCGGCCATGCCCACGTGGATCGGCCCGCCGGAGCGCGTGTCCACGGTCCCCAGAATCACGCACGAACTGGAGATGCAGAAGATCTGGGGAAGGAGTTTGACGCTCTCCGGGTCGAGCTCGTGGTCGCCAAATTTTTCATAGGACATCATCGACATGTCAGATGGTTTCTCCCCGCAAAACGCGGCCCGGGTTGTCCGCCAGCCACGTCCGCACGGCGGCGGCGCCCCAGGCGCGCAGTTCCTTTATACCGCGCTCCCATGACGGGGCAACCCACTTCGGCCCATGCACGTCCCCCGCGACGCAGAAGATCGCCCCGTCATCGAGCAGTTCGCGCGCGGCGCGCTCGACCTTTCGCCCGTAAACGCCCGCCAAACTCCCGAGGTTGACCTGCAGCAAATAGCCCATGTCGGCCAGATCGCGGCCCCGGCGGGGCTTGTCGATCACGTCGCGGTAGCGTTCGACGTGCGCGAGCAGCGGCGAAAACCCCTTGACGCGAATGCGAAACGCCATGTCGGCCATGAAGGGCGGCAGGCCCATCATGGGGACCTCGACGAGCAGCGTCCGCCCGCCCGCGATGGCCTCGGGGCCCGTCGCCACGGCGCCCAGAAACACGTCGTCCGCGTAGTGCTCCGCCCCGTCGTGCAGGCGAATGGCAATTCCGGCCTCGTCCGCCGCCTGTTGCAGCGCTTCACGCCCCGCCCGCGCGGCGTCGGCCGGGAGCGTGTACACGCCCGCCATCTGGTGGCGCGAGAGCACAATGTCCGTGAATCCCTCGCCTTGGGCCGCACGCAGGCATTCGAGCGCGTCGGCCTCGGTCGCGACGCCGTCGTCCGCGCCGGGCAGCAAATGGCTGTGCAGGTCCACAAATCCGCTCATCAAATCCGCTCGTCAAGAATCGCATGACTTTAGCAGAATCCCGGTTGTCGGGCATCCTTCGGCGCGTGGAAACGATGTCAGGATTTGCGCTCGCCCAATTTCCCCGTGACGCCCGCGCCTGAATCCGGTAGCATTTCGCTGTCCGCGCGTCCTTCAAGCCGATATCTGTCGAACACTCGTCGCTCGGGGTCCGTCATGAAGGCGTCCGATTTCGACATCACCACGAAACTGCGTTTCAACACCGATACGGGCATCACCACGCTCGGCGATCAGCGCGTACTGATTCTCGATGCCGACGCGGTGGGTCTTCTGCGCCAGGACCTCATCGCCGAGATCGGCGTGGAGCGCGCGCGGCGCGTACTCCTGAAGTTCGGTTACCAGAACGGCTTCGCCGACTTCATGCAGATGAAGATCGCGCACCGCTACGAGAACGAAACGGAGCTGCTGGCGTCGGGGCCCGTGATCCACACGTGGGAGGGCATCGTGCACGCCGCGCCCACGGAACTGCGATTCGACCGCGAACGCGGCGAGTTTTTCTTCGCGGGGGTGTGGAGCAACTCGTTCGAGGCCGAACAGCACCTGCGCTACAATATCACCTCCCCTTCACCGGCATGCTGGACGTTGATGGGCTACGCCTCGGGCTGGTGCACGGCGTTTTTCGGCCGACCGCTGCTGGCCATCGAGCCGGTGTGCGTGGGGATGGGCCACAGCCATTGCGAGTGGAAGATCCAGCCGCCCACCGCCTGGGGCGACGAAGCGGCACCCTATCTCGACGCCCTTCGGGGGTTCTGGTCCGCGCGCACGGCGTGAGTTCGATGTCGCCGGGCGGGAAGCCGGATTCGTGGCGCGAAAAAGGCAAGTCCGCGAGGGGACTTGATTTTTTCCGTGGACGGGGTTAGATTTCGACGTTGATAGTTCCGTGAATAAGCTTTCCGCCGTCACAGGCGTGGGCGGAGTGCTGGATATCGCGGCCATAAGGAGGAATGCAGGATGACCCGTTTGAGCCTTTTTGCCCTAATCTTGGCGATGCTGTTCGCCATGCCGGTCGTTGCCCACGCGCAGGACGACGACACGGACGATGACACCGACGACGACACCGACGATGATGCCGATGACGACGCCGATGATGACGCCGATGATGATGCCGACGACGACGCGGATGACGACGCCGACGACGATGACGCCACGGGCGCCTTCGACGGAACGCTCGACTTCTCGTCGCCCGAAGCGCTGACCCCGGACTCGGAGATGAACTTTGAGTTCCGCGTCGAGAACACGACCCCGACCGAGGCCGATGGCGACCATTGGATCTACCTCGTCGAGATCTACATGCCGAGCCCGGATTACGCGGTAAACGGCGACCTGGCCGCTCCCGCCTGCATCCACGATGGCGAGTGGAGCGCCGAACTGCTGACCGAGACGGACAATCAGGGCATCCGCTGGATGCACTCGAACGTCGTGACCTCGGCCGCGTACGGCGACATCTACGAGGGCGAATACCTCGACTTCGCGTTCACCGCGACGGTCGATGCGGACGCCACCGACGGCTTCGACTTCCGTCTCGTCTCGCAGAATGACGACTTCGTCACCGGC
This sequence comes from Deltaproteobacteria bacterium, assembly GCA_020845895.1. Taxonomy (NCBI): domain Bacteria; kingdom Pseudomonadati; phylum Myxococcota; class Myxococcia; species Deltaproteobacteria bacterium. The sequence continues at coordinate 9,167 of JADLEX010000158.1, forward strand.
ACCGCCTACATCGGCGAGGAGCCCGGCGGCGACGACGACTCCGGCGACGACGACGCCTCGGGCGACGACGACGCCGGCGGCGACGACGACGATGACGACGACGACGGCTGCGGCTGCTAAGTCCGAATCGTAACTGACGCCAAATTGGACCCCCGGTCTTCGGACCGGGGGGTTTCGTCTGTTCGAGGTCCGAAAGAGTCGTGGGACCGAGATCGGACCGTCGCGCGCGCGTCACGAAGTCATATTGCGCCGATTCGCGATCTGGAATAGGAAGAGAGATGGTTTGATCGGTACGCCCGCAAAGGCGATATCGCGAAATTGGTCTTGGTCCCCGCGAGGATCGCGGGAACGGAATTCGCGGCTTCGTAAGGAGGATAAAGGATGACCCGGTTGCGCTTTGTTTCTTTGATGGTGGCGATGCTGCTGGCGATGCCGGTCGTGGCTCTTGCGCAGGACGACGACGCGCAGGATGACGACGCGGCGGACGATGACGCGGCGGACGACGACGCCGACGACGATGCGACGGACGACGATGCCACCGACGACGACGATTCGACCGGCGGCGGGTTCGACGGCACGCTCGATTTCTCCTCGCCCGACGCGCTCGCGCCGAACACGGAGTTCAATTTCGAGTTCCGCGTCGAGAACACCACGTCGGCCGAGGTCGAGGGCGATCACTGGATCTACCTCGTCGAGATCTACATGCCGAGCCCCGAATACGCCATCAACGGTGACCTCATGTCGCCGACGGCCATTCATGACGGCGAGTGGACCGCGGACCTGCTGGAAGACGTGACCGACAGCCCGGGCATCCGCTGGATGCACTCGAGCGTGGTGACGTCGGCCGCGTTCGGCGACATCCGCGAGGGCGAGTACCTCGACTTCGCGTTCAACGCGACCAGCGACGCCGAGGGCTCCGACGGCTTCGACTTCCGTCTCGTCACGCAGAACGACGATTTCGTCACCGGAACCGCCTACGTCGGCGAAGAGCCGGGCGAGGACGACGACACGACGGATGAGGGCGACGACGACGACGATGACGACGACGACGGCTGCGGCTGCTGACATCGTCGATTCCACTCCGCGACACACGAAACCCCGGTCTTCGGACCGGGGTTTTTTAACGCGTGGCCCGCGTTGACGGAGGATCGCGGCGGATCTAGGTTGCGCGCCGAGGGAATTCGATGATCGAACGCGTGGATTTTCTGGTGATCGGGTCGGGCATCGCGGGTCTGTCGTTCGCGCTCAAGGCGTCGAAATACGGCCGCGTGGCCGTTTTGTCGAAGCTGGGAGCCGACGAGACCGCGACGAAGTACGCGCAGGGCGGCATCGCGACGGTGTTCTCCGACGAGGACGACTTCGACCTGCACGTGCGCGACACGCTCGTCGCCGGCGCGGGGCTGTGTCGCGAGGACGTCGTGCGCCACGTCGTCGAGTCGGGACCAGCGCGCGTGCGCGAGTTGATCGACTGGGGCGTCGAGTTCACGCGCTCGTCGGGTCTCGCCGACGAGGAGTTCGACCTGCACCTCGAAGGCGGACACAGCCGCAAGCGCATCCTGCACGCCAAGGACATCACGGGGGCGGTGATCGAGCAGGCGCTGCTGGCACGCGTCGCCGAGCACCCCGACATCGCGTTTCACGAACACCACATGGCGATCGATCTCATCACGCGCAAGCGGCTCGGTCTCGCCGGCGACGGGGATCGGTGTTTCGGCGCGTACGTGCTCGACATCAAGTCGGGCGAGATCCGCGCGGTCGTCTCGCGCGCCACGCTGCTGGCCTCGGGCGGCTCGGGCAAGGTCTATCTCATCACCACGAATCCCGACATCGCCTCGGGCGACGGCGTGGCCATGGCCGCGCGCGCCGGCGCGGACATCGCGAATATGGAGTTCTTCCAGTTCCATCCCACGTGCCTGTTCCACCCGCACGCGGGAAATTTTCTCATCAGCGAGGCCGTGCGCGGCGCGGGGGCCGTGCTGGTGGATGCGAACGGCGTCGAGTTCATGCACAAGTACGACGAACGCCGATCGTTGGCCCCGCGCGACATCGTGGCCCGCGCCATCGATAACGAGATCAAGGTCAGCGGACGCGAGTGCGTGTACCTCGATTTCACGCGCGTCGGCGCGGACGAAATCCGATCGGGATTCCCGAACATCCACGAGCGTTGCGCGCGCTTCGGCATCGACATCACGCGCGACCTGATTCCCGTCGCGCCCGCGGCGCACTACCAGTGCGGCGGCGTGTGCACCGACCTGAACGGCGAGACGACCATCCCCGGCCTCTACGCCGTCGGCGAGGTCGCGAACACGGGGCTGCACGGCGCGAACCGGCTCGCGTCGAATTCGCTGCTCGAGGCCGTCGTGTTTTCGCACAACGCGGCCGTGCACGCGGCGGCCGGGTGCGCGGAAGCGCCCGCTGCCGACCGCATTCCCGATTGGGACCCGGGTCGGGCCATCGATTCCGACGAATCCATCGTCGTGACGCAGAACTGGGAAGAGATCCGGCGATTCATGCACAACTACGTCGGCATCGTGCGCACCAACCGCCGACTGCGCCGCGCGAAGTCGCGCATCGACTTTCTCAAGCGCGAGATCCACCAGTACTACTGGCACTTTTGCGTCACGAAGGACATTCTGGAGCTGCGCAACATCGCGGTCGTCGCCGATCTCATCATCATGTCCGCGGCGTCGCGGGCCGAATCGCGCGGCCTGCACTACAACACCGACCATCCGCACACGGACGACCGCCGTCCGCCGCAGGACACGATCATCCGCAACTATCCGTCTCTGGCCTGAGTCGCGATGAGGCGCGTCGTCGGCCTCGCGCTGTTCATGAGTGCGGCGTTCGTCGTCGCATGCGGCCCGCCGACGCCGCCCGTTCCGATTTCGTCGCCTCAGACGCCGACACCGGAGCCCGTGACGCCGACACCGGAGCCCGCGACGCCGAACGGCGCCATCGACGCGCCCGAGGGCATGTCAGCGATTCCCGCGGGTGCGTTCGTCATGGGCTGCGATCCCGACGACCCCGAGTGCGACGCCGACGAGAAACCGGCCCACCCGGTTCGATTGAGGGCGTTTTTCATCGATCGATACGAGGTCACCAACGCGCGGTACGACGCGTGCGTGGCCGCGGGCGTCTGCGCGCGTACGCCGATGCGCGACGATCCTCGATTCGCGGGGCCGGATCAGCCGGTGGTCGGCGTGCGTTGGAGCGACGCGAATGATTACTGCGCGTGGCGCGGCGCGCGTCTGCCGACCGAGGCCGAGTGGGAATACGCGGCGCGCGCCCAAACGCGCTGGTACCGCGAGGCGGGACTCGAGGCCGTCGCATGGTACAAGGAGATCACGGACCGGCCGCGCGATGTGGGCGGCAAACCCGCGAACCCGTGGGGGCTCTTCGACGTGCTCGGCAACGCGTGGGAGTGGACGTCGGATTCCTACGACGCCGCGTATTTCGCGGCATCTCCGACGGATGATCCGCGCGGGCCGTCGCCCGGCGAAACGCGCGTGTTGCGCGGCGGGAGCTGGTTCAACGGATCGACCAACACCCGCATCTCGACGCGCCACGGCGCGCCGCCGGGCGACGCGGCCAACATGCGCGGAGCGCGCTGCGCGCGCAACGGAGACTAGTCCCTGCGCGCGCAACGGAGACTAGTCGCCGCGCGGAGGCTGTGAATGGCAGGTGTTGAAAAGGTCGGGAGCGCTGTGAGATTGTCACCCTGAGCAAAGCGAACGGCCTGGTTGCGAATCGAATCCAGATCCTTCGCTTCGCTCAGGATGACATCGGGGACTCATGGAAGGATTCATCTGGATTCCGGAACTGCGTTTCGCGCTCGCGCTCGGGCTCGGCTTTCTGGTCGGCATGGAGCGCGAACGCAGCCGTCTGGGCAAGAAGCAGCACGCGCATCTCGGCGTGCGCACCTACTCGGTCATCAGCCTGTTCGGATTCGGTTGCGCGTGGCTGCACACCGTCGGCGCGTCGTGGGCGATTCCGGCGGGGCTTGTCGCGGTCGCCGCGCTGGTGATCTTCGAGTATTCGGTCAAGGCGCGCGAGGGCCTGACGGGGCTCACCAGCGAGACCGCGGGCCTACTGACCTTCGCCATCGGCGCGCTGACGGTGGTTGTCGATCCGTGGGTGCCCATCACTCTCGGCGTCGTGGCGACGATCCTGCTCTCCGAGAAGGCGGAGATCGAGCGCTTCATCGAACGGCTCGAACAGCGTGAACTGACCGCGATCCTGCGTTTCCTGCTCGTCTCGGCGATCATCTATCCCGCGCTGCCCAATCAGCCGTTCACGCGTTTCGCGGTGAATCCCGCGTCGGTGTGGAAGATCGTGATTCTCGTCTCGTCGGTGGGCTTCGCGGGCTATCTGCTGACGAAGCGCTACGGCGCGCGGATGGGCCTGTGGCTCTCGGGCGTGCTGGGCGGCGTGGTGTCGAGCACGGCGGTGGCCGTGGCCATGGGCCGCCTCGCGGCGCAGTCTCCGGCCAGGTCCCGAAACGCACTGGCCGCGTCGTTGCTCGCCGGCAGCGTGATGTATCCGCGCATCTTCGTTCTCGTCGTGGCGATCAACCCCGCCTTCGCCCGTCCGCTGGCGTGGCGCATGGCGTGGCTTTGCGCCGTCGGCATCGTTCTCGCGATCACGGTCCGTCCGCCGCGCGACGACGAGCGGAACCCCGATGTTTCTTCGCTGTCGAATCCCTTCGAAATCAAACCCGCGATGGCGTTCGCCGCGCTGTTCGTCGTGCTCACCGTCATCACGCGGGTGGTGAGCGAGCGATTCGGCGGCGCGGGCGTCGCGATCCTCGCGGCGGTGGTGGGCGTCGCAGATGTCGATCCCTTCCTGCTCTCCCTCGCCGGGCAAGCGTCGCCCGTCGGCGCCCCCGTCGTCACGGCCATGCTGATCGCGATGGCGAGCAACACGGTGGCCAAGGGCGCGTACTTCGCCTGGCTCGGGGCTCCAGCGCGTCGCGACGCGATCTGGCGTTACGCCGTCTGGGCGATGGCGCACGTGCCGGTCATCGCGTTTTCCGGTTGATCCCATGTCTCGATTTCGCCGCGGAATCCTCTTCGTCGTTCTGTGCGTGTCGTCCTTCACCGCCTGCGCAGGCGCTCCCGCGCCGTCGCCGCCCTATGACCGCGACGACCCCGACGGATTCGAGGAGTGGTGTTACGACGGGGACGGCGTGCGGGACATGGAGGACATCTGCCATTTCGGCGCGGAGCTGATGATCGGTCGGCCCTACGCGCGCTCGTGGGAGCGGCTCGTCACGGCGGTGTTTCCCGACGGCCTCTCCTACGCCGAGGACGACGGCTGGGACTCGCTGATCCGTGGGACGGACCTCGGTCTCAACGTCCGGGCGCGCGGCGAGACGTGGTGGTTTTTCGGGGACACGCACCCCGGCGTGCGTCTCGACGGGGAGCCGACCGGCGCGGCGTTCGGTCTGCCCGTCGGGATCGACGAAGACGGCGATCTGGCGCTCGACGCGGTGCTCGCGCGACCGGACGACCCCGAAGCATTTCTGTCCGTGACCGAGGAAGTCGCCGTGGACGGCAACGGTGACCCGACAGGGCTCTTCAATGACACGGAGTTCACCCGCTGGCAGCTCACCGGCGTCGAGTTTCCGTTTTTCGTGCCGGCCGGCGCGTTCGCCTCGCACGACGAATCCGCGATCTGGTACGTGTACGGCAAGTACGTCAACAATACCGAGTGCGACCAGTCGCATCTCGCGGTGCTCGATCTCGACACCGGCGGCTGGCGTTATATCGGCCCCATCGCCGAGCAGAAATTCATCCAGATCGCGGCGATGCCGATCCGGGCCTGGGACGGGTGGTGGGACGACGGACCGTGCGCGCCGCCCTTCGCGACGGACGACGAGCGCGGGTTCCTGCTCTTCGGCACCGGGCCCGCGATTCCGAACACCGTGAGCTTCGACGAAGCCGATCCGAAACACGGAGAATTCTGCGCGGCCGACGGCGAGGTCGGTTATCGCGAAAGCCGGCTCTATCTCGCGTACATCGACGAGGAGTCGCTCGACACGCCGGAGCCCGGTCGCGAGGCGTTCGCGTTCGTCGGCGCCCAGGACGACGGCGAGTGCTGGCGGCGCGGCGATCTGGACCGCGCGACGCCCGTGACGTCCGACCCCGGTCTCGGTGAGTTTTCGGTGCGACGGATCCCCGACACGGACTTTCTCGTGATGGCCGGCGGCGCGTCGGTCGACGCCGGAGCCGAGTGGGCGCGCACGCATCCCGCCTACTGGTCGCTGTATCGAGGGGCGATGTTCCTGCGCGTCGCGCACATTTCGCGCCCGTGGGTGTGGTCGCGGCCGCTGGGCGCGAACACGCTGGGATACGGGAACTACATCCCCGAGGACTCGATGGAGTTCTTCCCCGTGCGGCGCATCGACGGAACGGCGCGCGCGGCGAACGTGCTGCGTTTCGCGCGGGCGGTGTCGAGCTGGCCCGGCGTCGAGGCCGACCCCACCCTCGCGGAGTATGGTGTCAGCCTCGTATGGTCGGTCGTCGACCTGACGGACGTCCTGACGAGCGTGGATCCCGAATGATCGGCCGTCCCACGCGCCGGACTTGGGTTTACGTGGACCTTGTGTTATCCATGTCCGGTTCACCGCAGGAGTGGCCGTCATGAGCTCCGCCGACCGTCGCCAGAACCCGCGCATCCTCTATCACGTTCCGGTCGCCTTCGGCCCCGACGATCCCACGTCGGTCGGGTTCACGCGCAATCTGTCGCTCGGCGGCATGGAGATCGCGAGCCGTTTCGTCTTCGAGACGAATACCGCGCTGCGTCTCACCATCGAGTCGGACCCCGACGATCTGCGTACGGTGGGCACGGTGCGCTGGACGACGTCGCTCGGCCACCTCGACGATGCGGCCCGAGATTTCTACGAGCGGCACTACACGCGCAGCATGGGCATCCAGCTCCTCGACCCGCCGCCCGCGTGGCCGGAGTTGGTGCGCCAGGTGAGCGAGACTCCCGAAGGCCCGCGACGCACGCCGCGATTTCGCAAGGTCTATCGCGTCAATGTGCGCTCGATGAATCAGCTTCTGGAGATGTTTACCGACGACATCAGCCGCGGGGGGCTGTTCGTCCTCAGCGACAAGCCGCCCGCGCTGGGCGCGTTCGTCAGCGTCGAGGTGGTTGTTCCCGAGACGATGCGCGTGCTGCGCGCCGACGGGCGGGTTGTGCACCATCTCCCACGCGAACTGGCCGACGCGCTGGGCCGCAACGCGGGCTTCGGCGTCGAGTTCGTCGATTTCGCCGGCACCGACCGCGAGGTGCTCGAGGGCTACATCGACCACCTGATCGCCGGCGAGCGGTAGGGCGAAACCGGGGGCAGCGCGCCCCTCACACCACGATGACTTCCTCGTAGAGGCCGAAGACCTCGCGCAGCGTGTCGGCGATTTCGCCGAGCGTCGCGTACGCCTCGACCGAGGCGAGGATGTGCGGCATCACGTTGTCCGTGCCCTGCGCCGCCGCCTTGAGTCCCGCGAGCGCGCTTTTCACCGCGTCGTTGTCACGCCTCGCGCGCAGCGCGGCGAGCCGTTCGCGCTGTCCACGCTCGATCGACTCGTCGATGCGCAGCAGATTCGCGGGCGGTGCTTCGTCCTGCTGGAACTTGTTCACGCCGACGATCACGCGATCGCCGGTCTCGACCTCGAGCTGCCACGCATACGCGGCGTTCTGGATCTCGCGCTGCGGGAACCCCTGCATGATCGCCTCGACCATGCCGCCCATCTTGTCGATGCGTTCGATGTATGCCCACGCCTGCTTCTCGATCGCGTCGGTCATCGCCTCGACGTAGTAGCTGCCGGCCAGCGGGTCGACCGTGTCCGCCGCGCCCGATTCATACGCGATCACCTGCTGCGTGCGCAGGGCGATGGTAACCGACTCCGTGCTTGGCAGGGCAAGGGCTTCGTCGCGGCTGTTGGTGTGCAGGGACTGCGTGCCGCCCAGCACCCCCGCGAGCGCCTGGAGCGTGACGCGCACGATGTTGTTGTCGGGCTGCTGCGCGGTGAGCATCGATCCGGCGGTCTGCGTGTGGAAACGCAGCATCTGCGCGCGGGGATTGGTGGAGCCGAAGCGCTCCTTCATGATCTTCGCCCAGATGCGTCGCGCGGCGCGGAACTTGGCGACTTCTTCGAGCAGGTTGTTGTGCGCGTTGAAAAAGAACGAGAGCCTCCCGCCGAACTCATCGACGGTCATCCCCTGTTTCACCGCCGCGTCGACATACGCGATGCCGTCGGCCAGCGTAAACGCCACTTCCTGCGCGGCGGTGCAGCCCGCCTCGCGGATGTGGTAGCCCGAAATCGAGATGGTGTTCCACTTCGGCACGTGATCCTGGCACCACGCGAAGATGTCGGTGATGACGCGCATCGACTGCGCGGGCGGATAGATGTACGTGCCGCGCGCCATGTATTCCTTCAGCAGGTCGTTCTGGATCGTGCCCTCGACGACCTTCGGGTCCACGCCTTGCTTCTTCGCGACGGCCACGTAGAAGGCGAGCAGGATGCCCGCCGTCGAGTTGATCGTCATCGACGTGCTGACCTTGTCGAGGGGCACGCCGGCCATGAGCGTTTCCATATCTTCCAGCGACGAGATCGCGACGCCGACTTTGCCGACCTCGCCGTGGGCCATCGGGTGATCGGAGTCGTAGCCCATCTGCGTGGGAAGGTCGAAGGCGACCGAGAGACCCGTCTGCCCCTGCGAGAGCAGGTAGAGGTATCGCTCGTTCGTCGATTTCGCGTCGCCGAATCCCGAGTACTGGCGCATGGTCCAGAACCGGCCGCGATACATCGTCGGCTGCACGCCGCGCGTGAAGGGGTAGTCGCCCGGGAATCCGAGCTGGTCGCCGTAGTCCCACCCGTCGCCCAGGTGCTCGGGCGTGTAGAGGCGGTCCACGGCGAAGTCGCTCGTCGATTTGAAGTTCTTGCGCCGCTCCGGATTCTTTTCGAGCCCCTTGGCGACCTTCTGGTCCCATCGGGCGCGGGCCTCGGCGACTTTGGCCTTGTCCATCGGATTCCTCCGTCACGGGTATAGAAAAAAGCGGGATTCCCCTTCGCGCGGCCGGAGCGATCTTAGCGAAAATGCCCATGCGTGGGTAGGGGAAAGGGCGATTCGGACCGCTCGCTCCACGGTGCTCCGCGATCGCATCGCGCGCGCATCGGCGAAACGAAATATCCGATGTCCACATCAAATTATCTTGATTTTTTGTAATCATCATTGCAAGATTTTGTCGCGTCGAAATCACCGCTCCGTTTTTCGGCGAAACGCGGGTTCGTGCGGGTTTTCCATCGGGAGGGAGTGCCTCATGGCGACACACGTGGCGTCGGGGGAGCGCATGCCGCTCACCCAAGTGTATCAGATGGTGCGGGGGATGATCGAAGTCGGCAAGTCCGATGACGCGATCGTCGCGGAGCTCGGCGCGCAGGGCATGGCGCACGATCAGGCGGCGACCATCGTCCATTCGGTTCACAGTCAGGTCGGGGGATCGGTGTCGTCACGGCCGATCACGGCCCAGGGTTCGGGCAACATCCTGCTCGCGGCGATGCTGGGCGCGGGCGCGGCGGTGATCTCCGGCATCGTCTGGGGTCTCATCGCCATCACCACGCAGCACGAGATCGGCTTCGTGGCGTGGGGTGTCGGTCTCCTGTGCGGACTCGCGGTCTTCTACGGATCGGGGCGGGAAGGCGGCGCGGCGCTGCAGGCGGTGGCCGTGATCGCGAGCCTCGCCGGCATCGCGATCGGCAAGTACATCGGCTTCGTCGCCGCTCTCAAGGCGCTCGTGACCGAAGAGGTCGGGCCCGAAGTCGCCGTGCAGGTGACGTACTTCTCGTCGAAGGTCTTCGCCTCGCTCGTCGAAAATCTCGGCGGGGTCTTCGGCCTGTACGATCTTCTGTGGATCGCGCTCGCGGTTTCGACGGCGTTCAAGCTCAACGCGAAGAGACCCTAGGCCGCGGCGGCGCTATCGCACCTGCTCCGGCGCGTTTTCGGCGACAAAGGTGCGCAGATTGATCGTTTTGCCGAGCAGCAGCATCGTGTCGCCCGCGCGCAGCGGCTGGCCCGGCGGCGGCGTGATCTGCGTCTCGACGACGACGCCCTCGGCCGTGCGCAGTTTGATGCCGATTACGTAGATCTCGTACTGGTTGCGCAGGCGAAGATCGACGAGCGACTTCCCGTTCCACGCGGCGGGTACGGGAAATTCGATGATCTCGGCGTCGGCGGACAGCGGGATATTGTCGACCAGGTTGGGCCGCGTGATGCGCCGAAAGAGGTGATCGGCGGTGTCGCGCTCGGGAAACACGACGATGTGCGCGCCGAGTTCGGCGAGCGCCTCGGCTTTTTCCTCGGTGTCGGCCTGCGCGATGATCTGCTCGACATTGCTGTGCTTCTTGAGCTGATTGACGAGCAGCACGGCGACGTCGAAGGAGCGTCGCATCGCGGCGATGGCGGTCTGCACGTTGAAGAACCCGAGCCGGAACATCACGTCCCAGTCGGTCACGTTGGCGCATACGGCGCGCGTGACGTGGGGCGAGACGCGCTTGACGAGGTTTTCGTCCTGGTCGCACGCGAGCACCGAATATCCGGCCTCGTAGAGCGACTGCGCCATTCGGTAGCCGAATCGCGAGAGGCCGAAAACCGCGAAAGATTTGTTGCCGTTCGACATGGATCCTCATTTCGCCGCGAACGCGCGCCGCGCGCCGTCAGCCCGTCAGCACTTCCTCTTCCGGATACACATACGCCCACTCGGGCTTTTCGCCGATGATCGACGACGCCAGCACGAGCGGTCCGACGCGCCCGACAAACATCATGAGAATGAGCACGCAATGCCCCGAGGGCGTGAAATACGGCGTCAGGCCCGTGGAGAGACCGACCGTCCCGATCGCGCTGATGACTTCGAACAGGTGCCCGAGAAAATACCCCCGGCTCTCGGCGTGGGGAATCGCCGCGAACTCGGTCAATTGCAGGAGCAGCACGCCGGTGAACGCGATCGACGCCTGAAGCGCGGCCACGGCGAGCGCCTTCGACACCTGCGCGTGGGGGATGCTGCGTCCCCCGACTTCGACGCGTGGGCGGTTGTTGATCCACGAACGCACGAGATTGACGATGATCACCGCGGTGGTGGTTTTTACGCCGCCGCCGGTCGAGGCGGGCGACGCGCCGATGAACATGAGGAAGATGACGAGCAGGAGCGTTGCGTTGGTGAGCTGGCCCGTGTCCACGGTGTTGAACCCGGCGGTGCGCGATGTGACCGAGAGAAATGTCGCCGAGAGGATCTTCTCGTGCCAGGGCATCTGGAATGCCGGGCCGTACCACTCCATGACCAGGATGATCGCCGCGCCGCCGAAAATCAGCACCGCCGTGGTAGAAAGGACGATGCGGGAGTGCAACGACAGGTTCCATCGTTTGCCGCGGCGATGGCGCGTCAGTATCCAGCCGCCGATTTCGACGGCGACCACGTAGCCGATACCGCCCAGCACAATCAGCGCCATGATCGTCGCGTTGACCAGCCAGTCGCCCCGATACGAGATGAGATTGTCGGACAGCAATCCGAAGCCCGCGTTGCAGAACGCGGACACCGAGTGGAAGACGGCCATCCAAAGGGCGTTGTCCACGTCGTGGTCCCACACGAAGCGTGTGAACAGCAGCGCGGCGCCCACGGCTTCGGCCGCCGCGGTGAACGCCACGATCCGCTTCAGAAACATGCCCGGCGAAACCTGTGCCACGTCGCCCATCGTGTCGCGCATGATGAGCCCGCCGTGGAGTGTCACGCGGCCGCGCAGAAACAGCAGAATCCAGTTCGAAAGCGTGAGAACGCCGAGGCCGCCGATCTGGATGAGCAGGAGCAGCAGGACCTGACCGACGCCCGAGAGTTCGCGGCCGATGTCGATGATCGAAAGCCCCGTCACGCACACGGCGCTGGTCGCGGTGAAGGCCGCGATGAGCCACGGCGGGCGCGTCATCAGGTCGGTGAACCCGAAAAAACGAAGCCCGATCGTGCCCAGGAGGATCGCCGCGGCGAATGTGATGACGACCTGAAGAGCCGGACGATATCGCACGGACGATGGACTCCCAATGGCTGAAAAAACCGGTTAACCCCTAACCCGACCCGGGCGCGGCGTCAATGCAAATGGTCGCCCGAGATCCCGCGGAAAGAGCAAGTGAGACTGACCAAAATTGAATGTCGGTCATCACAATGGTGATATTCCATACAAATTTCTTCGACAACCCCATGATTCCAAGCCGAACAGAGACCGCGGAATACCGGCTCGAACCGCAATTTCCTGCCGATCGGCTGTTCGGGAGTGGAGGATAAAACCAAAATGGCGATCCGGTCAGAAAAGGCTGTACTCGCGGAATGAAACCATGCTAGGATTCCTATCGAGCAATGCAGGGGCGCATGGTCGGGCCGCCCGTCGTCGGGGGTGCTTGTCTGTGCCCGACGCACGAAATTCGGGACGGAGCGGAGAGAGCGATGAAGTTCTTCTCTCGTGCATTGGCCGTGGCCTTGGTCCTGGCGGCGGCATTCGTACCTCTCGGATGCGATTGTGGATGCGGGGACGACGACGACGACGGCGGCAAGGCGAAAGCCCCCGACGACGACACGGACGACGACACCGACGACGATACATCCGACGACGACCTCGATGACGACGACACCAGCGGTGCGCCGGTCACCACGGCGGATCCCGAGGGCGATATCTACGGCGACTCGGTGACCGTGACGCTGACCGCGGTCGACGACACGACGACGAATCCCACCATCTTTTACACCACGGACGGATCGCTGCCGTTGGTGGGAGCGCCCGACACGCAGTCCGGTCTCAGCCCGCTCGAACTCACGCCTTTCACGGAAAACACGACGCTTCAGTTCTTCGCGGTGGATGAAGACGACATCCAGGAGGATGTGAACACCGAAGAATACGTGATCGACACCGAAGCGCCGGAGACGACCGCGGACGAGCCCGGAGGGTTCTACAACATCGCCGTCGACGTGGTTCTCACATCGACGGACGACACGGACGACGCGCCGACGATTTACTACCGCACCGACGGCGGCGATCCGGCCATCGGAGATCCCGACACCGAGGTCGGCGACAGTTCCGTGGACCTGGGCTCGCAATTCGACAACTTCACGCTGAAATTTTTCGCGGTGGACGAATTCGGCCACGAAGAGGACATGAAGACCGAGGAGTACGTGTTCGATCTCAACGCGCCGAATACCGTGGCGGTTCCGCCCGGCGGCGTGTTCGCCGCGCCCATCGACATCACGCTCACGTCCACCGACAACGACGACCCGGTGCCGACGATCTACTACCGCACCGACGGCGGCGCGCCGGGCATCGGCAATCCCGACACGCTGTCGGGCAACAGCCCGGTGACCATCGAGGATGTGGGCGCCAACACCACGCTCCGGTTCTTCGCGGTGGACGATTCCGACAACCAGGAGTTCCTCAAGGAAGAGATCTACATCTTCGATTTCGACGCGCCGGTCTGCGACGCCACTCCCGTCGAGGGTGTTTACAACGGGCCTTACCCGCCCCAGTCGATCGGTCCGCTGGAAGTGACGCTCGATTGCCCCGACAACCTCGCCGAGCCCGCGACCATCTACTACACCGTCAACGGCACGCCGCCCGTCATCGGCGATCCCGGCACCTACTCGGCCGAATCGCCCGTCACGATCGAATTGCCGCGCACGACCGACGTGCGTTTTTTCGCCGTCGATCAGGCGGGGCACCAGACCGCCGAAGAGACGCGCAGCTACGAGATCCTATACTGGGACGACTTCGAGCCATGGCTGACCGGCATGGCGCCCGGTTACCCCTGGTACAGCTTCACCGATCCGTGGAGCTGCACAATCCCGACGATCGAAACCATCACCACGGTGCCCGGCGGCAAGGTCGTGCGCATGGTGGACATCAATTTCGCCTGCCCCGAGGGCGACAGCTACGCGAGTCTGCTGGTGGACGGCGCCTTCCCGTGGCCCGACCAGATCGGGTTCCAATTCGACATGCGTCTGCGAGCCGGTCAGGTCGGCGGCTTCGGCAGCTACTATTACGAAGACCCGAACCAGCCCTGGCGAACCATCGTGTACTTCCGCGAAGGCAACATCGAGGCCTTCGACATGGCGCAAAACGGCGGCGCCGGCGACTGGGTCACCTGCCAAACGGGATTCACGATCAACGACTGGTACGCGATCGACGTGCGCGTCGACCGGTCCAACGAGTCGTATTCGGTCTTCATCAACGGCGCGCTCTCGGCCTGTTCGGATCTCCAGACCTTCCACGACGGGCTCGGCGACCCGAGCGACATGAGCGGCGCGAAGTTCGTGACCGAGGGTTCGTCCAACGGCACCTTCGAGGCGAACAACTTCCGTATCTACGACACGACGTTGTAAGATCGCTTGTCGCCCATCCGAATCGGGGGACCGGCGTGCGTCGGTCCCCCGGTCGTTTGGACCCTGCGCGGACGGAGGCGATCATGCGCGTGTCGGATCTGTTCATCCATCCCATCAAAAGCTGCCGGGGCATTCGCGTGGAGCGGATGACTTTCGGTCCCTTCGGTCCCACGAACGACCGCGCGTGGATGGTCGTGACCCCCGGCGGCGACATGATCGCGCAGGCCAGGCATCCGCGCCTGTGCCTCGTCAATACGGCGCTCGACAAAGACGGCGCGCTGACGGTCGGCGAGGATGCCCTGGGCACGCTGCGCATCGCGCCGGAGGCCGCGGGCAAGGTGCGGCGCAAGGCGCGAATCCGCCTGGACCGCGTGGACGCGATCGACGAAGGCGCGGCGGCGGCCCAGTGGTTCACCGAGCTGCTCGGCGAACCCGCGCGGCTCGTGCGGGTCGATCCCACGGGATCGCGCATGTCCAGCCGTGTGACGCGCGCGCCCGTCGCGTTTGCCGATCTGGGCTCCGTGCTCGTTGTGTCGTCGGCGTCGCTGGGCGATCTCAACGCCCGACTCGAAACGCCGCTCCCGATGGACCGCTTCCGCCCGAACATCGTGGTCGAGGGTTGCGCCCCCTATGCCGAGGATGACTGGAAAAAGATCCGGATCGGCGACGTGACCCTGCGGGGCATGATCCGGTGCGCGCGGTGCGTCGTGACGACGACGAATCAGGAGACCGCCGAACGGGCCGACGAGCCGCTGCGTACGCTGGCGTCGTATCGCAAGCCCGCGCTGCGCGGGGGGCCGGTTTTCGGGAAGTATTTCGCTTACGCGGACGGCGATGCGGTGTGCACGGGGGACGACGTCCGCATCTGAGGCTGTGCGAATCGGCGAATTTCCCATCTCCTTGTCGAACATCCGCTTTCGGGTGTAACCCTGCGTTTCCTCTCCGCGCGTGGGTACGCGGGGGCGCGAACGCATGGGCAATCGCATCGTCGGAGGCAAATACGAGCTGCTTCGCCGCTTGGGGCGAGGCGGCATGGCCGAGGTGTATCTCGGGCGCATGGCCGGCGCGGCGCGGTTCCAGAAGACCTTCGCCGTCAAGCTCGTCCTTCCGCACCTGATCGAGAGCCCCAACGACGTGGCGCTCTTCGTGGACGAGGCGAAGCTCGTCGCCCAGCTCACGCACTCGAACATCGTGCAGGTCTTCGACTTCGGCGTGGACGGCGAGGATATTTTTCTCGTCATGGAGTACGTCGAGGGCTGCACGCTTCGGGCGCTTCTCACCGCCTGCGCGAATCGCGGGCGGACCGCGCCGCTCGACATCGCCCTGTTCGTCATGTCGCAAGTCTGCAGGGGACTCGACTACGCGCACCGCAAGCGCGACGACGAGGGACGTCCTCTCGCGCTCATCCATCGCGATCTCGACCCCAACAACGTGCTGATTTCGGACGAGGGCGAGGTCAAGATCAGCGACTTCGGGATCGCGCGCTCGGCCACGCAGGCGCACCACAGCGACTCGGGCGCGTTGCGCGGCAAGGTGTTCTACATGCCGCCCGAGGCGATCGCGGCCCGGCCGGTGGACCAGCGGGCCGACCAGTTCATCCTGGGCGCGGTGTTCTACGAGGTGCTCACCGGCAAGAAGGCGTTCGCCACGGAACCGGTTCCCTGGGGCGTGTTCGAGAAGATCCGCAAAGGCGAGTACGAGCCCGTCCGCACGGCCAATCCGTCGGTGCCCGCCGAGGTCGAAACGGTGGTGGACCGCCTGCTCGCCGTGCAGCCCGAACGCAGGTTCGCCAATTCCGGCGACATGCTCGCGCAGATCGAGATGCTGCGCCGCATTCATGGCGGCGGGGCCGACGCCACAGTGCTCGGAGATTTCCTCCGCCGCGTGGTGCGCGAGGGGGGGACCTGGATGGGCACGCCCGCGCCGGGACTCGCGCCTCCCGCCGGGGCGGGCCGATCGACGACCTGGTCGACGGATTTCGACACCTCGCCGGGGATCGCGTCCCGCGAATCGATGCCGGCCGCCGGGATTCCAGTCCCGGATTTCGCCGGACTCGAAACGGCGCCCCCGGGTATTTCCACACAGCCCTTCGGCAATTCCTCACGGCCCTCGGGTCTTTCCACTCATTCCCGCGCGCCCATCGTCGCCCCCGGTGCGGCGGGTCCCGACGACGCGGTCCGCCTCGATCCGATGGATCTCGCGCGGCTTTCCGATCTTTTGGTGGAGTCGCCCATCGAGGAAACCGGCACCGCCGACGGCGAGGTGCGCGACGGCGTCATCGCCGCGATCTGTTATCGGATCGCCGAGTCCGGCGCCGCATCGGAGGCGCGATCCGACGACCTTCACGCGCACATGCGGCGCGTGATCGAGCGCGTCCTGCACGGACGCGGCGCGGCGACGACGCCATGGTCCGAATCGCGTCTCATCGCCGTGTGGGGTCTCGCCTCGAACATCGAGGACGCCGCCGCGCGGGCCGTCGCGTGTTCGCTCGAACTCGTCGAGGTGGCGCGGCATCTGTCGGGCATCTCGCACTCGCCCGGCGCGCTGGAGCTGCGTGTGGGCATCGGCGCCGGTCAGGCGGTGTGCGAATGGCGTTCGGACCGGCACGTCGTCGTCGAGGGCGAACCGATCGAGGCCACCCGCGCGATGTGCGCGCTGGCCGACGCGAACGAGATCGTCGTCTCCGCGCGCGTTCACGAAGCCTGCCGCGACCGCTTTCGCTGGGCGACGCCCGCGCAGGATCGCGCCGGCGATCTGTTCGTGCCCGCCGGGCATGCCCCCTGGGCGCTGGCGTCCGTCGCCGGAGCAAAGGGGGCGGCGGCGCCGCCGCTGGTCGGCCGCGATGACGAACTCGCATTGCTGCGCGCGGCGTGGGACCTCATTCGCGCCCGCACCGACCGCAATCGACGCGGCGGCGCGGTGCACCACATTCTGGAAGTCGGCGGCGAGGCGGGTTCCGGCAAGACCCGTCTCGTCGAGGAGTTCATCGCCGCCATCGCCGAGGATCCCCCGCTCGTTCTGCGTGCCTTCGCGCATGCCCACGATCCGCGGCCCTTCGCGGCGTGGACGACGCTGCTCGCGGGATTTCTCGGGGTGCCGGAGGACGACGACGATGGCTGGAAAGTCGCCCTGCTCGCCGTCGCGAACGACGTCGCCGACACGCGCTCACGAACGGCGTTCGAGGAATCGGTGCCGATTCTCGCGTCGCTTGCCGCCGCGACGCGTCTCTACACCACGTTGACCTGGCCGGCCGAGGAAGCCGACGAGACCGAGTGGTTCATCGCGCTGCGTAACTTCGTGCGTGCGCTGGCGTGGTCGCATCGGCCTCTGCTGCTCGTCTTCGAGGACATGCAGTGGCTCGACGCCGCGTCGCGCCGGGCGCTCGAGTTCGTGCTGCAAAACTGCGACGTGAGGCAGGGAATTTTCGTCGTCGGACTCGAACGGGGCGGCGACGACGCGCCCGGTCACGGACCGAATCCGCACGCGCACTACGCCACGAGGGAGCGCATCCGGCTCACCCCGCTCGGCGAAGAGTCGGCGCGCGACCTGCTTCGCGCCCTGCTCCCCGGCCTCGAGGATCGCACCGAGTCGCCCGTCGACGCGCGGCGCGGCGATCCCGGCACGGTGCGCGAGGAAACGCGCGGTTTCCTGTCGCGTTACGACCTGACCTGGCGGCGTGTGCGCGCGGGGATTCTGGAGAGGTCCGGCGGCAATCCGTATCTGTTGCTCGAACTCATCCGCGCGATCCGCGAAAACGGCGATCTCGTCTGCGAAAACGGGCGATGGCGATTCACGAGTCCGCAGGTGGGGCTGGCCCTGCCCGCGACGGCCATCGATCTGGCCCTCGCCCGCGTCGATCGCCTCGGCCCCGAGCCCAAGCGCGCGCTGCACATCGCCGCCGTGCTCGGCGCGTCCTTCGTCGCCGACGCGTTCGCGCACGTCGCGACGAAAATCGGGCACGTGGGCGACCCCCGGGCGATCCTCGGCGATCTGGAAGCCCGCGGCCTGCTCGTGCGCGAGGATCCCGGGCGATACGACCGATACCGCTTTCGCGAGATCATCGTGCGCGAAACCGTTTATCAGGCGGTGCTCGCCCCGGTACGCGCGCGCGTGCATCGCATCGCCGCCGAGTACCTGGAAACGCGCCCCGAGCGCCGCGATATCTTCGTCGAGAGCGTCGTCGCGTCGCACTGGGCGGCGTGCGGCCGGTTGGAACGCGCGATCACGTGGGGTTGCGAGGCGCTGCGAACGCTGCGTCGGCACGGACAGCACGAGGAGTGCGTGGAGTGGACCGACCGCGTCCTCGCGTGGATCGGCGAATGCCCCCCGTCGGGCGGGATCGAGGCGCGCCAGCTCGAAATGCTCGAGGCGCGCGAGGCGAGCCTCGGCCTGCTCGGCCGCACCGCGCAGCGCGAGCAGACGCTCGAGCAGATCCTCGCCCTGCTCGGCGATCGGCCCGCGCACCGCGTGAAGCGCGGCATCGCGTTCGAGCGCCTCGCCGTGGTGCGCCGGATTCAGGGGCGGATCCCCGAGGCGATCGCGTACCTGCACGACGCCCTCGAAATTCTGCGCGAATGCGGCCAGCGGCGTTACGAGGGCAAGGCGGAGAACGGGCTCGCCGTGGTGTACGGAGAGCTGGGCCGGCCGGCGGAAGAGATGGAACACTACCGCGCGGCGCAGGCGCTCTTCGAGGAGATCGACGAAAAGCGCGAGCTGGGGCGCGTTCACAACAACATCGGGATGCACCACCTCGACTCGGGCCGCGTCCCCGAGGCGATCGCGAGCATCGAGACCGCGATCCGGCTGTTCCGGCAGATCCATTACCGCCGCGAGGAGGCGTACGCGGTCAAAAACCTCGGTCTCGCCCATCGTCAGTTCGGGGATATCGACCGGGCCGAGGGGTACTTCCGCCGCGCGCTGGCGCTCGCGCGCGAGGTGGGCGACCTGCACGGCGAGGGCCGTGCGCACAACAACATCGGGATGGTCGAATACGACCGCGGTCGTCTCGACGAGGCGCGCGACGCGTTCCTCCCGGCCATGGAGATTCACGACGAGGTCGAGGACGCCGTCGGCGGCGCGATCGTGCAGCTCAACCTCGGCCTGTGCGACCAGTACGCGAATCGGCTCGAATCGGCGCTCGCGCACATCGACGCCGCCGTCGCGCGATTCGGCGGCGCGGACGCGAAACGGTATTCGGCCGTCGCCCAATCCTATCGCGGGCAGCAGTTGTTCGAGCTGGGCAGGATCGACGAGGCGCGCTCGGAACTCCTCGCGGCCGCGGACATTCTCGCCGAGGCGGGCGAGCGCGAGCACCTTGCGTTCACGCACTGCCGCCTCGCGGCGATGCGGATCGCGGCGGAAGAGTTGGACCGCGCGGGGGAGTCCCTCGCCCAGGTCGAGCACCTGCTCGCCTCGGGGGATCTCCCGCTCGTTCGGCTGGTGTATCATGCCGTGATCGGGCGCGCGGCGCTGGCGGCGGGAGGCCCGGACGACCCCGAGACCGTCGCCGCCGCCGTCCGCGAATACCGCCGCGTCCTCGACCTGCTGGAAAAACAAAGGATCGGACCGCGAAACGAATACTCGGCGGAATTCACGAGGCTGCGCATCGATCTCGCGTCGCGCGGGGTGGGCGAATCCCGATTGCCGCTGCCGGCGCATTGGGACACCGCGCCGCGCATGAGCGCGCCGACGATGCTGGAAACCTGGAATTGAAATGAACCTGTGTGTTTCGGAGAGGACGCCATGACCGACGAACCGGGCTCGCGATCGCACTGGATCGCGACCATCGAGGATCTGCGCGCGCAGCTTAACGCCGCGAGGTCTTCGACCAACTGGCGCGAGCGCACCGACGTCTTTTTGTCCGTCGTCGCCGACGCCGCCGCCATGCTGCTGGGCCGACGAGATGTGAACGAACTGCTCGCGGCCATGCTCGACCACGCCTGCCTGCTGATGGGCGCCGCGCACGCCTACTACGGCGCAAAGGAAGGCGACGACGGCATCCGCGTGCTCGTCGGCAAGGGCATCATGGAAACCGTCGTGGGCATGCGTCTCCCATATCAGGGCGTCAGCGGCGCGGCCATCTTGTCGGGCCGCGCGGAATGCGTGCACGACTACGAAACCTGGGAGGGGCGCAGCCAGGACACGGGCGATGTCGTGGTGCGCAGCGCGATCGCCGTGCCGCTGCTCGCCAACGGCCAGTTCGTGACGGGCGTGCTCACGCTCTTCCACTGCGGCGACGAGGAAGGACGATTCGGCGACGACGACGAACGCCTGCTCGCCGGGTTCGCTCAGCTCGCGTCGGTCGCGCTCGACAACGCGCGCCTGTTCGAGACGCTGCAGGTCGAGCTGCATCGCAAGGACGCCGCCGAAAAGGGGATGCGGGAGTCGGAACGGCGGTTCGCGGAGGTGATCGATTTTCTGCCCGAAGCCATGCTCGCCGTGGACCGCAAGGGACGCGTCATCGCGTGGAACCGCGCGATGGCCGAACTCACCGGCGTCGGGTCTTCCGCCGTGATGGGGCGCGGCGAATACGCCAGCTCCGTGCCGTTTTACGGGGTGCGCCGGCCCATGCCGATCGACCTCGCGCTGCGCAGCACCGACGACGCGGGCGAGGAAATGGAAAATGTCGTGCGCGACGGCGAGTCGATCGTCACCGAGATCCACTTTCCGAACCTGCGTCCCGGCGGCGCGTATCTGGCGATCCGCGCGCGGCCGACGCGCGACCCGGGCGGTCGCATCAACGGCGCGGTGCAGACGATCCGCGACGTCACCGCGCGGCGACGCATGGAGATCGCCGTGCGCGAGAGCCGCGAGCGGCTGATGTCGCATCAGTCCACGCTCATGGACCTGACGAAGCTCGTCGCCACGCGCTTCGACGACCTCGACGCGCTCTTTCGCGAGGTGTCGGCGATATCCGCGGCAACGCTCGGCGTTCGGCGCATGGGCATCCGGTTTTTCAACGAGGAGAGGAATTCGCTCGTTTGCCGCGAGCGGTACGACGCCGCGACGGGCAGGCACACGTCCGGCGAGGAGTTCGCGCAGGCAAGACACCCGACTTATTTCCGCCACCTGCTGGAAGACCGCCTCATCACCGCGCACGACGCACTGGCCGACCCGCGCACGCGCGAGTTTGCCGCCGACTATTTTCCGCGCTACGGAATCGCCTCGACGATGGATTGCCCGATCCGCGGCGGCGGAAAGCTGCTGGGCGTGGTGTGCCACGAGCACGTCGGGGCTCCGCGCCGGTGGACCGTGGAGGAGGAGAGCTTCGCGGCCTCGGTCGGCGACCTCATCGCGCTCGCCCTCGAGTCATGGACGCGCCGGAAGGTCGAGCGCGAGTTGCAGGCCAGCATCCGGTTCGAGGACCTCATCATCGGCATCACGACGCGCTTTTGCGGCGCGGCGAGCGCCGATGTTGATGCCGCGATCGAGATCGCGCTCGGGGAGATCGGCGAGTTCGCGGTCGTGGACCGGGCTTATCTCTTCGACTTCGCGGACGGCGGTCGGCGATTTTCGAACACGCACGAATGGTGCGCCCCGGACGTGACCCCGCATATCGCCGATCTGCAGAACCTGGCGTCGGACGACTTCGCCTATCTCGTCCGCCGCATCCACGCGGGGGAGGTCTTCCATGTCCCGGTGGTGGCGGAGCTCCCTCCCGAGGCGGCCAACGAACGCCTCGAATTCGAGCGTGAGGGCATTCGCTCGATCCTGTGCATCCCGATCAGGACACTCGACGACGTGACGGGATTCATGGGATTCGATTCGGTGCGCGAGCCGCTCACGTGGACCGACCACCAGATCCGGCTGCTGAAGACGGTCGCGTCGCTGATCGCCGTGGTGCGCGAACGCGCCCGCGCCGCATCGCCCGGCTAACCGGACCTCCGCCCGACGAGGATGCACTCGACGCCGAGCAGCGAGGCGGTGCGTTCCACGCGGACTCCGAAACCGTCGAGTTCGCGCGCGAGCGCGTCGATATCCGGCGCGGCCATGTCGTCCGGCATCGTCACGCGCAGCGGCGTCCAGGCGCGCAGCGCCGCGATCATCCGCCAGGTGAGGCCGCGCGCGTCGGGCACGTGCACGACGAATACGCCGCCGGGGGCGAGCACGCGGGCGCACTCGGCGAGCGCGCCGCGCCCCGACGCCATCGCGACCATCCACGTGGCGACGACCGCGTCGAACGCGCCGTCGGCGAACGGCATCGCCCGCGCGTCGGCGCACACGGCGTTCGCACCGCGCCCGGCCAAAAAGCGGACCTTGGCTTCGTTCAGATCGAGGGCCGTCACGCCCGGATAGGTCGCGGCGAAGACCGACGAGCCCGATCCCGCGATCAGAATTTTCTCACACCCGTCCACGGCCTCGCGGATCGTCGCGTAGCGTTTTGCCAATAGCGCGCGGCGCACGGGATTGAGGCTCGATGCGCCGCGAAACTCGCAGTCCGCGGCGTCGGGCCCGTGGCGGCGGCGCCAGTGACGCGCGAACGTGCGCAGATACGAGATGCCGAACGCGAAGACGCGCGCGTTGCTCGATCCCGCCACGCGCGGGCGGTAGTAGAACGGAACCTCGCGGATACGCCGCCCGGCGTTGTGCATGCGGATCAGCAAATCCTGAAGCAGGCTGAAGTCCGCGCCGGTCAGGTCGCCGAGCGGCACCGCGTCGCGGCGATAGAGGCGGAATCCGCTGCTCTGGTCGCGCACGGGGAACGCGAGGGTGATCGAAAAGAATGCGTTGAGCACCTTCGAGAGCAGATAGCGGTCAAACGGCATCTCGGCGAATCCGCCGGGCACGTAGCGGCTCGCGATGACGAGGTCCGCGCCGTCGCGCTCGCGCCACAGCCGCGGAATGAACTCGGGCGGATGTGACAGGTCCGCGTCCATCGTCAGCACGAACTCGCCGTGCGCCGTCTCGAATCCGTCCACGATCGCGCCGCCGTAACCGGGCCGTACCTGGGTGACGACGCGTGCGCCCGCCTCGGCCGCAATTTGCCCCGTGCCGTCGGCGCTGCCCGCGTCGACCACGACCACCTCGAAGCGCGCGCCCATGCGCTCGCACACGCGCGTCGTCTCGCGCACCGCGGCGGCGATATTGCCCGCCTCATTTCGGGTCGGGATCACGACGGACAGTTCGATCGATTCGGCATTCACGGCAGCAACTCTCCAGATCGCGGCGACATTAGCCACAACATCCCCGCGCGGGCAAGGCGACGTGTGGCGCAAGACGTCCGAATTGTGGCGCGGGCGCCCCCGCCCGCGATGAAGCCGCTCGGACCCGGCCGAGGGCGGCCGGGCCACACGTCAGTTTTCGCGCGGCACGCACACCACATACGCCCCGGCGCGCCCGGCGGGGGCGTAGTTTTCGGCCACCGCGCGCAGGAATTCGTCCGAAAACCGCTCGCGCGTGACAACCGATGGCGCGCTCGGCGGACTTTCCAGCACGATGAGCGCATACCGCCGGTCGCGAACGCGTTCGAGCCAGGGCCGCTCGTCAAAAAGCCCGCGCGCGAAGAGTTTGTGCGCGAGATAAGGATTGACGAGATCGGGCGCATCGGTTCCCGCGACAAGGGCGTAGCCGGAGTTTTCGAGGATCGCCGGACCGGGCCTCGCGCGCAGCGCCTCGACCAGCATGCGGTCGGCGGCGTCGCTCGCCGGAACGTTGCGCGTAGGGCTGACCGAGGGAATCGACGCGATCAAGAGCAACGCGAACGCCGCGGCGGCGACCATCGCGCCGCGCGACGCGCCTCCGCCCCGTGCGCGGTCGAGTCCCACCGCGACGCCCGCCGCGCACGCGGCGTGAAACTCGAACATGTAAAGGTGACTCGAACCTTCCTTGCCGAGCGCGACGAGGCTCGCGGCGGTCACCGCCGCGTAGATCGCGAGCGGTGCGACGCGCCCGTCTTCGGTGCGCGCGGCGAGCGCGAGAGCGAATCCCGCGAGGGCGAGCAGGTGCGGCGCGGTGTCGAGGCGGATGTAGCCGCCGGCGTAATACGCGAGGCGTCCCCACGCGAAAGGCGTGACGGAAAATCCGAGGATGTTTTGCAGGAACACGCCGCTCGCCCATTCGCACGCCGCGATCGCGACGCCGAGCCCCGCCGCGTACATCGCGCCGAACACGAGCGCGCGGCGACGTTCACACACCACCCACCAGAGACCGAGCGCAAGCGGACCCGCGATCGCCGTTTGTTTCGTCATCCACGCCGCGACGCCGAGCAGCGCCGCGAGCGCGAGCCTTCGGCGCGACGGCGATTCGACGGCCCCGACGACGAGAGCGGCGAGGGAGAGCGCCGAGGCGAGGGCATCGACGCGCACCAGCGCTCCCAGCCGCGCGGTTTCGGGCACGATCAGGAACACGGCGGCGGCGATCCACACCGCGCGCGCGTTCGCGGATCGGCGGGCGAGCATCGCGGCCAGGACGGCGATCGCGATGACCGCCGCGAGGCTCACCAGGCGTCCCGCGAGAAAGGGATGCGCGGCGCTGTCGGCGAGGCGCAGAATCCCCGCGTAGAGCGGCGGATAGTTGAAAATAGGCAGCAGCGGCCCGTGCGGTTCGACATAAAGCGGCTGCCCCGCGGTCCAAAGCCGCGCGGCCCACACGCACCCGCCCTCGAAATTTTCGAGCGGATACGGCCACAACGCGAGCCGGGCGAGCGTGACGAGCGAAAGCGTCGCGGCGCCCATCGCCGCGATCGCCGTCGCCCGCAACGCGTGTGCGTCCCGCGGGCGTTCCGGATCGGAGCCTGCGGAGGGGGCATCGGCGGACATGGCGGCCTCGGGTCGCGGGAATCTCGGGAGACTCGTTACTAACACAAGACGAGAGGGGGAACATCCGCCACGAAATATGATGGGGAACATCCGCGCCGGACGTGCGTGGGCCCAAAATAGACGCTCGCGGACGCGCCGCGCGGGCACGGTCGGGATCGGTGCGCTTTGCCCTCTTGAACGCGCATCGGGCTTTGCCTACTGTGACCTGTTCCGATCACGCGGGGTTCACAAGGGGGAGAAGAGCGAGTGTTGAGCGCGCGCACGGACATTCTGCTGGCGATGTGCCCGCCCTACGGGCCGGAGATGCCGCCGCTGTCGCTGGCGTCGCTGGTCGAGTCGGCGCGCGCGAACGGATTTACCGCGAATGTGCTCGACTTGAATATCGACGTCTTTCGCGCGGCGGTCGATCCCGGTGAATGGGAGATGGACCACAAGGAACAATGGGTCTGGCCGACGAAATTCCCGGATCTGTGGAAACGCCACGCCCCCGCGCTCGAGGCCGGCATCGCGACCCTCATCGAGGCCGATGCGCGCGTGTACGGTTTCTCGTGCCACTCCGACAATCGCCTGACCACGCAGGACGTGATCCGCGCGCTGCGCCGAGCGCGACCCAACGCGATCGTTATCGTCGGCGGCATGGGCGTGTACTCCGACACGTCGCGACGCTCGTTTCAGAGCGGTCTCGTCGACGCGTTCGTGATCGGCCCCGAGGGCGAGGCGACGCTGGTGGAGTTCCTGCGCGCGGTGCGCGACGGACGGCCCTTCGACGAGGTTCCCGGCCTCGTGCTCTGGCGCGACGGCGCGCTGCGCGAAACGGCGGCGCGCGATGTGGCGAACCTCGCCGAGTTCCCGTTCCCTTCGTTCGCCGACTTCGACCTCAACGCCTACACCACGCCGAATCTGCCCGTCGTCACCAGCCGCGGCTGCAAAAGCCACTGCCTGTTTTGCAACGACCGCGTGCTGATGGGCAAGTTCCGCGGGCGCTCGGCCGAGTCGGTGTTCGACGAAATCCGCCACCACGTCGAGGTGCTCGGTATCCGCGATTTTTCGTTCAACGACCTGCAGCTCAACTACAACGTCACCGAGATCGACCGGCTGTGCACGCTCGTCAACGGGCACTTCGGCCCGGCGTCGGGCGCGATCCGGTGGAACGCAAACATCATCGTCTCCGACGCGTTCCTCCCCTCGATCCTGCAAAACATGCACGCGGCGGGCTGCCACACGCTCACACTCGGTCTCGAAAGCGGATCGGCGCGGGTCGTCAAACGCATGGCCAAGGGCTTCAAGCTCGACACCGCGCGTCGCCTGATGCGCGACATCAAGGACGCGGGCATCACGCTGTGGATCAACCTCGTCGTGGGTTTCCCCGGCGAGACGGACGAAACCGTGCGCGAATCCATCGCCTTCGTCCAGGAGCACGTCGGCGTCATCGACGAGGTGTGCGTGTGCAACACGTGCAACCTGCTCGAATACTCGACGCTCCATGACCATCGCGACAAGTTCGGCATCGCGCCCGCGAGCGACCCGCAGTGGGACGAGGTTTCGTGGCGCACGCTCGACGGCGCCAACACCTTCGAGCAGCGCATGGTATGGCTCGGCTGGATGGTCGACATGCTGCGCGCGAACAACGTGCCGATCCGCCAGACGAACTACCACTTCGAGGGCGAGGACCGCCTGCACGCCGCGCGCCGCATCGACGTGGTGCTCGCCATCGCCCCGCCCGCCGGTACGGACTCGCCGCCCTACGAACTCGTCAGTTCCTCGGCGTACCTGCGCGAGCGCGCGGGCATCGAGGCGACGTGCGTCGATCTGAACATCGAGGCGTTTCGCGCCGCGAGCGACGATCACCGCGCCTGGTGGCAGCCCGGCGTGCGCGAGACCTGGGCCGACCCCGAGCGGCTCGGCGAGATCATGCCGTCGCTCGGTCTGAACGCCGAGACGATGGCCGACCGACTGCTCGCGCCGGGAACGGGGATCGTCGCGCTCTACGTGCACCGCGCGAACGCGATGGTCACGCGCGTGGTGATCGAAGCCCTCAAACGCAAGTCACCCGGCGTGCGCGTCGCGCTCTTCGGACCGACCACGTCGATCGCCGCCGAGCGCAATCTGTTCCCCGACGCACTGTGCGAATTCATGGTGGCGGGCGAGGTCGAGGCGTCGCTCGCCGATCTCGTTTCGCGCCTCGTTCACAACGCGGATCTCGGCACGCTGCGCGGCGTGCGTTTCGCGAAACCGGGCGGCGAGCGCCACTTCATGCCGCGCGAGCCCATCAAGCCGCTCGCCGACCTGCCCTCGCCCGATTACCGCGAACTGCGGCCCGAGATGTACGGACCGGTGCTGGGCGTTCGCATGAGCCGCGGGTGCGTGCATCGGTGCGCATTTTGCGCGGAGCAGCCCGCCGAAGGGCCGGCGCGGCGGCGCAACCCGGCGCGGGTATTCGCCGAGATCGAAGGCGCGTTCCGCGACCACGGCGCGCGCGAATTCGAATTCACCGACCTCATCCTCAACAACGGCGATCCCAAGCCGCTCTTCGAGCTGTGCGACCTGCTGGCGGCGGCGAAACTGCCGATCGCGCTCGGCGCGTCGTTTGCGCCCGACGAACGCAGCACGCGCGAACTGTTCGACAAGATGAAGGCGGCGGGATTTCGGCGCGTGCGGTTCGGCGTCGAGAATTTCGCCGACAACGTGCTGCGTCTGATGAACAAGACCTACACGGCGCAGGTGGCGCTGAAGAATCTGCGCGACGCGCACGAAGCCGGCCTCGAGACGCACGTGAGCGTCATGATCGGTTTCCCCGGCGAAACCTACGAGGATTTCTACACGAACCTCGCATGGATGCGGAAAATCGAGCCTTGGTGCGATTACGTGGACACGGTGACGGCGTGCGAGGTGCTGCCGCACGCGAAGATCGAACGCGCGCCCGCGAAGTATCAGGTGCTGTTGCCGCCCAAGGATCACGCGCGATCCTGGTCGTACATGGGCTACAACAACGAGAACTACCGCGAGACGCGCCTGAAAGAGATGGCGGTCTGGATCGGCGGGCTCGATTTCAAATTCAACTACGACTGGTTCGTATCGCCCGGCAGCAAGTTCCGTCGCGACGAGGGGCGCATCCGCGAGCGTATCGCCAAGCGCGTGGGCCGCGACATCGAGTGCGTGATCGTGAACATGCCGCCGTGGGGCTTCACGAATCCTCCCGTGGGCCCGGCGGTGCTGGCGACGTATCTGGACAGCCGCGGGCACCCCACGAAGGTGCTCGACTACAACGCGCGCTGGTACAACGAAGCGCCCGAGAACCAGAAGCTGCTGTGGCACGTCGAGAACAAGAATTTCTGGTCGAACGACGAGACGTGGGAGGTCCTCGCGTGGGGCCTCGCCGACAAGATCGAAAAGGCAGCGGATGAAATCCTGGCCGCGGATCCGAAGCTCATCGGCTTTTCCGTCGTCGATCCCAAGGAGCGCGTCACCGTCGCCGTGATCGACGCCGTGCGCCGAAAAAACCCCGACGTGAAGATCCTGCTCGGCGGGCCGGCGATCTTCACGCCCGATTACCGCACCATCTTTTTCGAGCGTGCGGGCCGGTGGATCGACGGCTACGTGGTCGGCGAGGGCGAGGAGACGCTACTCGACTGCGTGCGCGCGGTGAACGCGGGCGAGCCCCTGCGCGGCATCCCCGGCGTCATCACGCTCGACACCGAGGGGAAGCAGGAACTCGTGCCGCGCGGACCGATCCGCGATCTCGACTCGGTGCCCTTTCCCAGCTACGCGCATTTCAACATGCGCGAGTATCACGGCAATTCGCTGGTGCTCGAATGGTCGCGCGGCTGCATCGCAAGCTGCCTGTACTGCAAGGGCAAGGATCTCGCGGGCAAGTATCGCAGCCGATCGGCGAAGCACATCTTCGACGAATTGAAGCACCACGTCGAAGTGCTCGGGTTCGCCAGCTTCACCGTGTCGGACAACATCCTCAACGGCCGTCCCAAGGTGCTTCACGAACTGTGCGACTTGATCATCGAGTCGAAGCTGCCCGTGCGCTGGAACGCCGAGGCAGCCCCGATGAAAAACCTGACGCCGGAACTGTTACGCAAGCTGCGCGCGGCGGGATGCTTCGAATTGCAGCTCGGCCTCGAGGTCGGCTCCGACCGCGTGCTCAAATACATGAACAAAGAAAAACTCTTCACCGTCGAGTCGGCGGGACAAGTGTTCCGCGACGCCAAGGCGGCCGGGATCAAGACGTGCATGTTCTGCATCGTCGGCTTCCCGGGCGAAACCGAAGAAGACTTCCAGATGACGCTCGAGATGATCGAGCGCAACGCGCCCTACATCGATCAGATCAAGTCGATCAACGCGTGCGTCATCATCACCGGCACCGACCTGCACGTGCAGGCGGGGCGCATGGGCATGACGCTGCCGCGCGACGACTACCACTACCTGTGGACCGACGGGAACGGTCTTTCGATCGAGGAGCGCAACGACCGCATCCGACGCGTGCTCGCGCTCGTGCAGCGGCTGGGCAAGGAGTGTTTGGAAACGAACTTGACCGAGGGCAAGCAGCTCGATCTCGCGAAGGCGGTGCGCGCGGGGGGCCTCGGGCCCGAGCAACGCTTCGCGCGGCTGCTCGAACTCGCGAACAACCTGGGCAGCTTCGACCCCGGCGATTACGGCGATGGATCGTCGATCAAGGTGCCGACGCTCGCCGAGGACTTCGGCCGATCGGACGCGTACCAACCCGGCGCGGCGCGGCCCACGGCCGCCGAGATCATGGACCGCACCTACGACCGCGCAAGCTTCGCCGCCGCCGAGCGCGACGCGGCGATCGCGGCCTCGGGTTCGTCGGCGTGCCTGCCGGGCGCGGGCGCGGGTATCGCGTCGTCGCGCGCCGTTGCCGAAAAGCCGGGCGACAACGGCCGCGCGAACGGCAACGGACATGCCCACGAAAACGGCAATGGACACTCCCACGAGGAACCCCGCGCCGTCACGCGCGAATTCGTCGAGGAGCGGTTGCATTTGTCGGGCGTGATGTCGGGCGAGCGGGTCTATTGCGGCCCGCGCATCCTGGAAATCGACCTGACGAATCGCTGCAACCTCAACTGCGTGGGCTGCTGGAATCACGGCTTCGAGATGGGCGACGCGCGCTGGACCGGCGAGATGTTCAAACGCACGCTGCCGACCGCGCGCGTGCTCGAGACCATCGACGAGGCGGCGGCGACCGGCGCGAAGATGGTGCAGCTCTCGGGCGCGGGCGATCCGCTGCTGCACCCGGATTTTCTGAAGGTGCTCGAACGCGTGAAGTCGCGCGGTCTGAAATGCACCGTCATCACCAACGGCACGATGCTGACCGAGAAGGTCATGCGCCGCATGGTGGAACTGGGCCTCGACAACCTGACCGTGAGCGTGTGGGCGGGCAACGAGGAGACGTATACGGCCACGCACCCGGGCACCAAACCGAAGACGATCGGCAAGATCCGCGACGCGCTGCGTGAACTGCACGCGATCAAGAAGCGCCTGGGCAAGACGCGCCCGCACGTGAAAATCTACAACGTCATCAACCACGCGAACGCGGGCGGCATCGACGACATGATCACGTTCGCGCTGCAAAGCCTCGTCGATCACGTCGAGTTCACGCCCATCGACATCGTGCCCGGCCGATCCGATCATCTGGGCCTCACCGCGCAGGACCGCGACCGGATCAAGACGCAGCTCGACGGCCTGACGCGCCGCGACGACTACCTCGAGCTCGATCCCACGCAGGCGCCGCGCTCGGCGGGCGCGGGCGGCGAGGGCAAAGAGTTCGCGCGGTTCGTGAAGTACCAGATTTTGCCGCACGATTTCCGCTACGAGCTCGACGACATCTCGCGCTTCGACGTGCTGTGCGAACGCAAGGCGTGGCGGCTCGACATCACCGAGGACAACGTCGAGCACAACGCGCTGTTTTTCAAATACCCCGAGCACGAGTGCCGCGCGTGCCCCGAGCGGCCGCGCTGCTCCATCGACAAGGACCGCCACCACATCAAAGTCGAGTTCCTGTCGGTGCTGGGTTTCGGCGCGTTCTACCGGCGCATCACGAGCGCCGAGGCGCAGTCGGGACATTACGACGCCGGAGCGGTGCGCGACCTGCCGTGCAACATCGGCTGGACCTACGCGCGCGTCGGCACCGACGGCAAGGTCGCCCCGTGTTGCAAGGGCACGAAGATGCCGATGGGAAGCATTCAGGGCGAAGACCTGCGCGCGATCTGGACCAAGCCCGCGTACGTCGAGTTTCGCCGCAACGCGATTTCGAAGCCCAAGGACGATCCCTACTTCGCGCCCATCGCCTGCATGAAGGCGTGCGACAATTTGGGCATGATCCACAAAACCGCTCGCGAACTCGCGGAGCTCGCCCCCGACGAGCGCGAAGCGGTGGCGAAGCCGGCGGAACGCGGGTTTCGGGAAATGTAACGCTCGGTCGCAGCGCCCGAACCTGACCGATCCCCTTTTCCCGCGTTTCGTTTTCGAGTTTGATACGCCCTCTTTTTCGATGAACCCGGGGTCGCGCACATGATGCGTTTCGTCAGACAAAAACCGTTCGCCGCGCTCGTGGCTTTTTGCGTCGTCGCGGCCGGGGCGTGGTTCGTTTACCGTTCGCTTTTCGCCGCGAGTCCGGGCGCGGGCGGCCCGCGCGGGTTCGGCCCCGCGCCGGTCGTGGTCGCCGAGGCCAAAACCGGGGAGTGGGTGGACGAGCTCGAGGCCGTGGGAACCGCGCGCTCGCGCGAGTCGGTCGCCATCACCGCCAAGGTCACCGAGACCGTGCGTCGCCTGCACTTCGACGACGGCGAGCAGGTGAAGGCCGGGGCGATTCTCGCCGAGCTCACGCGCGCCGAGGAATCGGCGCAGCTTTCGGAGGCGCTCGCCGGGCTCGAGGATGCGACGAAGGAGTATCAGCGCATTTCCAAGCTCGACTCGGCGGATCTTGTCGCCAAGACCGAGGTGCAGACGCAGACCGCGCGCTACAAAGCGGCCGACGCGCGCGTGCGCGCCATCGAGGCGCGCCTCTCGGACCGGCTGATCCGCGCGCCGTTCGCCGGGGTCGTGGGTCTGCGCAACGTGAGCCCGGGGCAACTCGTCGCGCCGGGTACGGTGGTGGCCACACTCGACGACATCAGCCGCATCAAGCTCGACTTCCAGGTGCCCGAGGTCTACATCGCCGTCGCGCGGCCGGGCCTCGACGTCATCGCGCGCTCCGAGGCGTATCGCGACCGGGAGTTTCACGGCGTCATCACGGGCATGGACACGCGCGTCGACCCCGCGACGCGAGCCTTCGCGGTGCGCGCCGAGATCCCCAACGACGACGGCGCGCTGCGCCCGGGCATGCTGCTCGCGGTCAAGATCATTCGCGAGCGCCGGCGCGCGCTCATCGTGCCCGAAGGCGCGATCGTGCAGACGCAGGACCGGCACATGGTCTTCGTCGCGACGCCCGAAAACAAGGCCGAGCAGCGGGTCGTCAAGATCGGCGCGCGCAAACCCGGCTTCGTGGAAATCACCGAGGGCCTCGTCGAGGGCGAGCAGGCGGTCGTCGAGGGCGCGATGAAATCGCGGCCCGGCGGCGACGTGGCGATTGTCGGCCGCGTGGACGCCCTGACCGGGGCGGCGCTGCCCATGCCGGACGCGGTCACGCCGTCCGCGCCGGACGCGGCGAAGGCGAAATAATCCATGTTTCTTTCCGACGTGTCCGTCCGCCGTCCGGTCCTCGCGATCGTCGTCAATCTGCTGCTCGTGATCTTCGGGGTGCTGTCGTACCTGACGCTGCCGCTGCGCGAACTGCCCGACATCGATCCGCCCGTCGTGTCGATCTCGACCATCTACACCGGCGCGTCGGCCGATATCGTCGAGGCCCGCATCACGCAGCCCGTCGAGGATCAGGTCAGCGGCATCGAGGGCATCCGCACGATCGAGTCGGTGAGCCGCGACGGCGAGTCTCAGGTCTCGATCGAGTTCAACATCGACCGCGACATCGACGCCGCGGCCAACGATGTGCGTGACCGCGTGGGTCGCATCGTGGACAACCTGCCCGAGGAGGCGAACGCCCCCGAGATCTTCAAGGTCGACGCGAACAACGACGTGATGATGTGGCTGAACTTCCAGAGTTCCACGATGGACAACCTGGAGCTCACGGACTACGCCGAGCGCTATCTCGTCGATCGCTTCTCGGTGGTGGACGGCGTGGCCCGCGTCATGGTCGGCGGCGCGCGGCGATATTCGATGCGCGTGTGGCTGCACGCCGACGCGCTCGCGGCGCGCGGCCTGACCGTGAGTGACGTCGAAGGCGCGCTGCTGCGCGAAAACGTGGAGCTGCCCGCCGGGCGCATCGAGTCGGTCGACCGCGAGTTCACGGTGCGCGTCGCGCGCTCGTATCGCGCGCCCGACGACTTCCGCGGCCTTGCCCTCAAGCGCGGCGAAGGCGGCTACATCGTGCGGCTCGGCGAGGTGGCCGACGTCGAATTCACGGCCGAGGACGAGCGCAGCGTGCTGCGCGGCAACGGTGAGTCGATGGTCGGCATCGGCATCATCCAGCAGTCCACGGCGAACGCCATTGCGGTTGCCGACGGCGTGCGCGAAGTGGCGATACAGGTCGGGACGCAGCTTCCCGAGGGCACGATCCTCGCGCCGAGCTACGATACGTCGGTCTTTATCCGCGCGGCGATCCGCGAGGTGTACGTGTCGTTTTTCATCGCGGTGGTGCTGGTCATCGCGGTGATCTATCTGTTCCTCGGCAACCTGCGCGCCACGTTGATCCCGGCGGTGGCGGTACCGGTCTCGCTGACGGCGGCGCTGATCGTGCTGTCCGTGCTCGGCTACTCGATCAACCTGTTCACGCTGCTCGCGCTGATCCTCGCGATCGGCATGGTCGTCGACGACGCCATCGTCGTGCTCGAAAACATTCACCGGCGCATGGAACTGGGCGAGCCCGCGATGCTCGCGGCGTTTCGCGGCACGCGGCAGGTGGGCTTCGCCGTCGTCGCGACGACCGCCGTGCTTTTCGCGGTCTTCATTCCCATCGCGTTTCTCACGGGCAACATCGGGCGTCTGTTCGTGGAGTTCGCCTTCGCCATGTCGGCCGCCATCGGCTTTTCCGGGCTCGTCGCGCTCACCATCACGCCGGTCATGGCGTCGCGGCTCCTGAAGCCGAACACACAGGGCAACTGGCTCACGCGGCGCATCGACCGCGACTTCGAGCGGCTCCAGCGCGCCTACCGCCGGCTGCTGGAGGGCGCGCTGCGCCGCCGCGGCCTCGTGCTGCTCGCTGGCGCGTCCACACTCGGTCTCATCGCGTGGTTCATGACGGTGATTCCCAGCGAGCTCGCACCGACCGAGGATCGCGGCGCGTTCATCGTGGTGGCCAAGGCGCCCGAGGGCGCGAGCTTCGACTACTCCATGCGCATGATGACGAAGGTGGAAAACATCCTTCTGCCGCTGCTGGAAAGCGGCGAGGTGACGCGCGTGCTCACCCGCGTTCCCGGCGGATTCGGCAGCACCGCCGTCGTCAATTCCGGCTTCGGCGTCGTGGTGATGAGCCTGTGGGAAGACCGCGCGCGCACCACGCAGGAGGTGATGGCCGAGATCACGCCGAAGCTCGGCGCGCTCACCGAGGGCCTCGCCTTTCCCGCGATGCGTCAGGGTCTCGTGCGTCGCGGCGGCTTCCAGCCCGTGCAGTTTGTCGTCGGCGGCAGCACGTATGACGAGATCGCGCGCTATCGCGACATTCTGCTCGACGCCGCGCGGCAAAACCCCGGCCTCTCGGGCGTCGATGCCGACTACAAGGAAACCAAGCCGCAACTGCTGGTCGATATCGATCGCGACCGCGCGGCGGATCTGGGCGTATCGCTCGGCGACGTGGGGCGCACGCTCGAAACGCTGCTCGGCACGCGACGCGTAACGACGATGATCGAGCGCGGCGAGGAGTACAATGTCATCCTCGCGGCGCGCGACGAGGACCGCGCCTCGCCCGCCGACATCTTCAACAACTACGTGCGCTCTCTCACCACGGGCAAGCTGATCCCGCTCTCCAACCTCGTGCGCGTGCGCGAACTGGCCGGCGCGGGCGAGCTCAACCGCTTCAACCGCTTCCGCGCCGTCACGATCTCGGCGAACCTGAATCCCGGCTACACGCTGGGCGAGGCGCTCGCGTTTTTCGAGGGCGTCGCGCGCGACAAACTCCCCACCACGGCGGCGATCGACTACAAGGGCGAATCGCGCGAGTTCAAGGAGTCGAGCCGCTCGCTGTATTTCGTCTTCGCGCTCGCGCTCGTCGTCGTCTTCCTCGTGCTCGCGGCCCAGTTCGAGAGCTTCGTGCATCCCTTCGTCATCATGCTGACCGTGCCGCTGGCCGTCGCGGGGGCGCTGGGCGGCCTGTGGATCGCGGGGAGCACGCTCAACATCTACAGCCAGATCGGCATCGTCATGCTGATCGGCCTCGCGGCGAAAAACGGCATCCTCATCGTCGAGTTCGCCAACCAGCTTCGCGACGAGGGGGCCGAGTTCACCGAGGCGCTGCTTCGCGCGTCGGCGCTGCGTCTGCGACCGATTCTCATGACGGCGCTTTCGACGGCCGTGGGCGCGGTGCCGCTCGTGATCGCGCAAGGTGCGGGCGCGGGCAGCCGCAAGACCATCGGCGTCGTCGTGTTTTTCGGCATCATGTTCGCGAGCGCGCTGACGCTCGTCGTCATCCCGGTGCTCTACGATCTGCTCGCGCGCAACACCGGCTCGCCCGGAGAAGCCGCCGCCCGCCTCGCGAAACTCCACGAGGAAACCCCCGACAACGTGGGGTGAGGGCTCTACGGCACGACATTTTCGGATATGCTTTGCGTGGCACTCCGGCGTCGCATGGCGTGCTCGGACATCGGGCCGCCGCTCGAGTCCGTGTGTCGGTTCCCTCCGTCAGGATCGAACTATGAAGAAAGAACTCGCGCGCACCGGTGGCCGTTCGGCGAAGAAAGAAATGTCGTCCAGGATCCTTCACGATCTGCGTTCGATGATCGAGTCGGCTCGGCAGCGCGCCGCGGCGGCGGTCAACGCCGAAATGGTTCTGCTCTACTGGTCGATGGGCGAACGAATCAAACGCGAACTCATCGGCGAAGGACGCGCCGCATACGGCGAGCAGATTGTCTCGACGCTGTCGAAGCAATTGTCAGCGGAATATGGACGCGGATTTTCGCGTCGGAACCTGTTCCACATGGTCAAATTCGCGGAGACGTTTCCGGACCGGCAAATAGTGCACGCACTGAGTGCACAATTGTCCTGGACCCACTTCCGGCAGATCATCTATCTCGACGATCCTCTGAAACGGGATTTCTACGCGGAGCTGTGCCGAGTCGAACGTTGGAGTACCCGCACGCTGGAGGAAAAAATCAACCGCCTGCTCTTCGAGCGCACGGCCGTCGCGAAGAAGCCGGACGATTTGATCCGCCGCGAGTTGGCGGAGCTGCGGGAGGCGGATCGCATGACTCCCGACATGGTGTTTCGCGACCCGTACGTCCTCGACTTTCTCGACCTGAAGGAGACATACAGCGAGAAAGAGCTGGAAGCGGCGATCCTGCGGGAACTCGAAGCGTTCATCCTGGAGCTTGGCATCGGTTTTTCGTTCGTCGCGCGGCAGAAGCGCATCACCGTCGACCGGGAGGACTATTACATCGACCTGCTGTTCTTCCATCGGAAAATGCGTCGGCTCGTCGCCATCGATCTCAAGCTGGACCGATTCAAGGCGGCCTACAAAGGCCAGATGGAACTCTACCTGCGGTGGTTGGAAAAGTACGAGACGCAGGACGGCGAGGACACTCCCCTCGGGCTGATCCTATGCGCTGGCAAGTCGAGCGAACACGTGGAGTTACTGCAGCTGGAAAAATCCGGAATTCGCGTGGCCGAGTACCTCACCGATCTGCCGCCGCGCGATCTGCTGGAGAAGAAGCTGCATGAGGCCATCCATCTCGCGCGCGAGCGGATGTCGAGGCCGTCGCCAGTCGAGGACCGATAGTTCGCGAACCGTCCGTTCCCTTTTCACGTCGTCGCGTCGGATCTAATCTCACGTCCATTCGGGATGAATCCCGTGCGTCCGGTCGCGGATGAAATTCCAATGGCGGGGGAATCCATGCGGTGGGGAAAACGCGCGCGCGTCGTGGTTTTGGTGTGCGTGTTGGCGGCAGCGGTCGCCGGGTGCGAGTTGTGGGCGCTCGCGAAATACAAGTGGCAACCCGTGGAGCCCGCGCGCTCGGGCGAGTTCACGATCGAGGGCGTGCGAGAGCCGATCACCATCGTCTTCGACCGTTTCGACATCCCGCACATTGACGCGAAGAACGACGCCGACCTGTTTTTCGCGATGGGCTACCTGCACGGTCGCGAGCGCCTCTTTCAGATGACCGTCATGCGCGCGCTGGCCTCGGGCCGGCTGTGCGAGCTGTTCGGCAATCAAAAGATCGTCGAGGGACCCGAAACGGACGCGGTTTTCCCCGATCTGCTCACAACGGACAAGTGGTTTCGGATCGCGGGGTTGCGCCGCCACGCGGAGCGTGCCGCGACGCAGCTATCGGGCGACGACCTCGCGACCGCGAATGCGTACGTGGCGGGCGTGAACGCCGCCGCCGCGCGCGAGCCGCTGCCGATCGAATTCACCCTGCTCGGCGTCGCTCCGGAGCCGTGGACGCTCGAAGATGTCTGGACCGTCGCACGTCTTCAGGCGTGGGCGCTGCAAACCAACATGGCGCAGGAGCTGATGCGCCTGTTGATGGCGGCGGAGCTGGGCGAGGAGGTCGCGCGCGAAACGTATCCGCTGCACGACTCGCCGGGGCCGCACATCATCGAGCGGACCGACCGCGACTATCGCGAGGAGTCGAAGACCTGGGCCGCTTCGCCCGCCGCGAAAGCCACGACCCAACCCGTCGCCGTGCCTCTGGCGAGTTCCTATCGAGATGCCGCCCTCGCCGCAGCGCAGATCGAAACCGGCGTGCGATCCGCGTGGGGTATGGCGCTGCCGGCCGCATCGAATAGCTGGACGCTCGGCCCGTCGCGCACGAAAAGCGGCGGCGCGCTCGCCGCGAACGACCCGCACCTGCAACACACGGCGCCCGCGACCTTCTACCTCGTGCATCAGCGCACGGGCGACCTCGACGCGATCGGCGCGACCATTCCCGGCGTGCCCTTCATCGTGCTCGGGCGCAATCGCGAAGTGGCGTGGACCGCGACGACGACCTTCGCCGACATGCAGGATTTGTATCTGGAAAAAGTCGATCCCACGGAGGCGCGGAACTACATCACGCCTACGGGAGCCGCGCCCTTCGTCATCGAGAACCAGACGATCCGCGTGAAGCGCGACGAGGGTGTGGGATTCGACGAAATCCCGCTCGCGATCCGG
Organism: Deltaproteobacteria bacterium; assembly: GCA_020845895.1. Lineage (NCBI taxonomy): Bacteria > Pseudomonadati > Myxococcota > Myxococcia > Deltaproteobacteria bacterium. Next base: position 47,718 of record JADLEX010000158.1, read on the forward strand.
CGCACGCGCCACGGTCCCGTCATCTCCGACGCGGCGGCAAATCTGCCCAAGGACGCCGAGCACGTCATCGCGCTGCGCTCCACCATGGACGACGCCGGTGCGATGGGCGATGTGCTCGCGATGAAGAGCCTCGCCCGCGCGCGCAACGTGACCGAGTTTCGCGCCGCCTACACGCACATCGAGGTACCGGTTCAGAACTGGATGGCGGCGGACCGACATGGCGCGATCAGCTACTTTCCCGCGGGGCGCGTGCCGATCCGCGAGGGCTGGGACGGCACGAGCCCGGTGCCCGGCTGGACAGACGAATACGAGTGGCGCGGCTGGATTCCGGTCGATCGCCTGCCGCAGATCGAGAATCCCGCGTCGGGGCGCATCGTCACGGCCAACAACAAGGTCGTGCCGATCGGCGATTATCCGTGGCCGTTCAGTAACGATCCCATGCCCGCGTATCGCGCCGCGCGCATCGTGGAGATGATCGACGCCGCGCCCAAACACGACGCGACCGACGTGGCGCGGATGCAGATCGACACCTACGTGAAACAGGGGGAGCGGCTGCGTCCCTCGCTCGTCGCCGCGCTCATGAACGACAAATGGAACGAGCGCGAAGCGGCGGCGCTCGCGCGGCTGCGCGACTGGAATCTGCGCGCCGACGTGGACGAGGTCGGCGCGGCCGTGTTCTTCGCGACGTATCGGCAGGCGTGGCGCATGGCGCTCGCAGACGATCTTTCGCCCGCGGTGTTCGACCTCGTCACGCAGGCCCTCTACGCCTACGGATTCTTCGACCGGCTTTGGGACGAGTTCCCGAACGCGCGCGTCTTCGACGTGAAATCGACGCCGCAAAAAGAGACGCGCGACGACATTCTGCGCGCGGCGTTTCGCGCGGCGGTGGCGGAACTCGCCGAGGCGTTCGGCGACGACGTGAACGCGTGGACGTGGGGCCGCATGCACCAGCTCACCTTCGAGCACCCGATGGGCAGCGCCGCACCGCTAACGTCGCTCGTCAACGTCGGCCCGCGCCCGATTGCCGGCGCGCTCGACGCGGTTTTCGCCGAGGCCGGGCTCTTCCTCGGCAAGGGTAAGATCAAGGTGAATTACGGCCCCGTGTTTCGCATGGTGCACGATTTCGGCGATCCCGACGCGGGCGGCATGGTGCTCGACCTCGGTCAGTCGGGCCGCCCGGGCACGTCCACCTACGCGAACGGCGTGGAACCGTGGAGCCGCGGCGAACTGTGGCCCGTGTCGATGGATGGGGCGAAATACAACGAAGGCGCGCTGGGAACGTTGACGATCGGGCCGAAATGACGTCGAAACTCAGTCCAGAAACCGCTCCATCGCCTCGGGCGTGAAGACGCGGAACGCGCACGTGTCGCACGGACCGTCCTTGTGCGGCAGTCCGTACAGGCGCGCGCGGGCGTTCTGCGCCGCGGGGGCGTTCCACAAGGTCGCGCCGTCCTGCCGGTCGAGGTAACCCAGCTCGATGCGATGCGTGCCGCCCGCGAACATCGCCGAGCAGCAGCCGAACGCCGCGCCGTCGTGGCGGATCATCATCAACTCCAGCGGCTGCTCGCACTCGTGCACGCCAGAGGTGGGCGGCAGACGCAACGATACCCCCGTCGCGACGGCGCGTTCGCGCGCACGGTGGAACGCGGCGATGAGTTCGCCCTCGGGCAGCGCGAGCGCGGAGTTGCCCGCATGGGCGCGCGTATAGAGCTTCTCGTGCATCACGTACACGTCGGCCACGTCGTGCGCGGCCGCGAGATCGACGATGGCCGCGAGTTGGTGCGCGTTGCGCCGCGTGAGCGTCACGTTGAATGCCGCGAGCGAGTCGGGCGCGGCGGCGCGCAGCAGATCGACGCGCGCGAGCAGATCCGCCAGCGCCACGCCGCGCGTCTCGCGCAGATGCTCGTCGGTCGCCGCGTCGAGCGAAAACAGCACGCGGCCGACGCGGAGCTCACCCAACGTCGCCACGCGGCGCTCGTCCAGAAACGACGAATTCGTGATGATCTCGGTGAAGCATCCCTCGTCCGCCGCGAGACGCAAAATCGCGTCGATGTGGCGGCCCAGCAGCGGCTCGCCGTAGCCGCCGATCAACACGCGCTCGGCGGCGCGCAGCAGCGGGCGCAGATTCGGGAACGCGGCGGGGTCGAAATCGCCCGCGCGATTCGTGCGCGGATTGTAGTAATTGCGCGCGCAGCTCGCGCACTCCAGGTTGCAGCGGTTCGTCGCCTCGATCTGCACCTGCAGCGGCAGACTCGCGAGACGCACGCGCCGTTCCTTTCGCTCGCGGTCGCGCAGGTCGCAATTTTTGCGCTTCACCGCGCCCTGGGATTCGGGCGCGTCGGTAATGGCTTCGGCGGTGTTCATGTCATGTCGAGTTTATCGAGGGTGAACACGCACGGGCTGTAAGCCAACCCCGCCCCGTGCTCGCGTTCCTGATCGATCGTGATGATGAACTGGTAATCGCGTGTGTCGTAGGGGGCTTTCGCGACCCAGCTCGGGTACTCGTCGGGCCACAGGCCGACGTTGGCGTAGTAGTCGCCGCCGAGCAGGTTGAGCGATGCGAAGCGCATCTCGATGTCGTACACGCCGTCGATGTGGCGGTAGTGCTGCTGCAACCGATAATTGTTCACGCCGCCCACCAGCAGGCCGTCGTTGCGGAAAAACTGGACGCGCAGGCACGGGTCCGGCAGAGCGCCCTTGGTGCGAAATCGCATCTTGCACACCATCACGTCGCCGGGGCGAAAGTGCGTGCGCGCGTGGCCGAGCGCGTCGAGAAAACGGATGTCGAGGATCTCGGCGCCGCCGACCTTTTCGACGGGCGGCTGGAGCACCGGGTCCTTGACGATCGGCGCTTCGATACGCGCGAACCGGCGCTCGCAGTCCTCGACGTAGGCCTTGATGATGTCCTCGGTGCGGCCGACCATCGCGGCCTTGCCGTCTTCGAGCAGCACGAGCCGGTCGCAAAACGTCGCCACGTCCGAGAGGTTGTGGCTCGTGATGACGATGGTTTTACCGCCGTCGCGAAAATCGCGGATCGCCTTGATGCACTTGCGCTGAAACAGAAAATCGCCGACGGCGAGGATCTCGTCCACCACGAGCACGTCGAAGGGAATGTGGATCGCGACGGAAAACCCGAGACGGATCTGCATGCCGGTCGAGTACGTCTTGAAGGGGTGCTCGATGCGATCGCCGAGGCCGGAGAATTCGACGATGCGCGGCATCAGATCGCGCGCCTCGGTCGGCGACAGGCCGTGCAGCGAGCACTTGGAGAGCACGTTTTCGACGCCCGAGAAATCGCCGTTGAACCCCGTGCCCGGATCGAGGATGTAGCTGACGCGCCCCTCGACGCGCACCTCGCCCGACGTGGGGTGCGTAGTGCCGGCCAGCACCTTCAGCAGCGTGCTCTTGCCCGAGCCGTTGTCGCCGATGACGCCCAGGCACTCGCCGGACGCGACGGAAAGGCTCACGCCGGCCAGCGCCCGCTTGGAGTCGTGGTACGACTTCTGCCCGAGCACGAGCACTTCCTTGAGCCGCTGCCCGCGCCGCGAATAGATCTGGTAGTCCTTGACGAGATTCTGGACTTCGATAACCGCCATCACGCCCGTTTCGATCAGGTTCGCGCCAGCATAGCGGACGGGCGCGCGCGCCCGCTAGGGGGTTGCGAAAGGAGGCGTTCCGATCGCTCTTGAAGGTACAATATATAAGTTGTAGGATGCGGGCATGAGGGTGAGGGATCTGATCCGCGAACTCGAGCAACGGGGCTGGCACCTCGACCGCATCAAAGGTTCGCATCACGTCCTTCGCCATGAGCAATCCACCCGACCGGTCGTCGTGCCGGTGCACGGCAGCGAGATCTCGAACTTCAAGGCGCAATTGATTTTGAAACAGGCGGCGGATGCCTTGAAGGGAAGATGAGTGCGATGTGAGGACCGCCGCGGCGGGACCGCGAGGAGCGAGCGATGAACGACATCACAGGATACTGGGCCGTTCTCTACGAGGACCCGGAAGACGGGACCATCGTCGTCGAATTTCCCGACCACCCGACGGTCATCACATACGGAAACGATCGCGAAGACGCGATCGAAATGGGCCGGGAAGCTCTGAACGCGGCGCTCGAATCCGACTACGATCGCCACGTATCGCTGCCGGTACCGTGCAATAAGCCTCGCGCGAAGAAGGGTCAGGAGTTCGTGTTCATCTCGCTCGAACCCGAGGTGCGCACGGCCTTTCTCGTCCGCGGATGGCGCGAGGCGAGTGGCCTCAGCCAGTCTCAAATGGCGAAACGGATGGGCATTTCCACGCAGGCATACCAGCGTATGGAGCGCCCGGGGCGGTCCAACCTGACCGTTGCCACGCTCGATCGGATCGCGCACGCCGTCGGAAAGCGACTCGTCCTGCACGCCGAGTAGGCGGTTCGCCTTCGATCAGGGATTGACGCCCGCGGCCCGCGCATCCAGCACGCGCAGTCCGCCGAGAAACGCGACGATGCTGTGCTGGTTGAAATCGACCCGCACCGTGTTGTCCACAAGGCCGCCGCGGATGCCGCCGCGCGCCTTCTCCGGATTCTTTACGAAGTAGGAATTCTCCGGCCCGTACTGGTTGTTCATGATGAACCGGCACGCGGCCAGCACGTTGTCGCCGATCGCCCCGGCGCGCGCGTCGCCCAGCGCGTGGGCGAGATCGAAGGCCGCGGCCATCGCCTCGGTTCGCGCGGCGGCCGGGGTCGCGCGCGGCGGCGTGCTGTTGTCGTAGCCGCCCCAGTAGTCGCGATAGTCCTCGGTCTCGGGGTCCTGGGCCGTGTACTGATGCTTCAGATGATACTCCGCCATGGCGAAAACGGCGCGCGCCCAGCGCGGTTCGCCGGGCTCGATGCGCGCGAGCCGCGACAGCGCCTGAATGCACCAGTGATCGGGCACGCCCGACTGCTCGAACTCCGCGATCTGCCGCGTCGCCGCGCGCTTCGCCGATTCGAGCCGGCGCGCTTCGCCCGTCCATTCGTAATAACGCACCAGCGCCAGCAGGCTCTCGCCCGGGAAATACAGCGGCGGCTTGCTCGGTTTCCAGCCCGCGAGCTTCATTTCATACGTCGTGTAGTACGTGCCGTCGTCCATCTGCATAAGCACCAGAAAATCGGCGAGCCGCCGCGCGATGTCGCGCTCCGCGTCGGTCACAATGCCGCGCGGCTTTTCGCAAAGCGCCAGCAGACCGAGCGAACTCGCGCCCAGAATCGACAGCCCGTTCTGACGCACCGAGAGTGCATCCGCCGCGAAGAGCGGCGCACGCGTGATCGACCACATGTAGCTCGCCGATCGCTCCGCCGCGTCGAGGCGGCGCGCGTCGGGCAGCATGTTGTGCGCGGCGTAGAGCCCGTAGGCCGCCGCCGCGTGGCGCACCACGCCGTAATGCAGCGGAAAATTTTCGGCGTCGCGGACGGGATAGTAGAGATAGGTGAACTTGCCTTCGTCGCTTGTCGTGCGCACCACCCAGTCCGTCGCCTCGGCGGTGGCGAGCGCGAGCTCGTCGCGCGTGGGCGGGCCGTCTTTCGGCGCGAGACTGCGATAAAGCGCGCGCGGCTCGGCGTTCATCGCGTCCTGAATGAACGACGCCGTGCGGAACGTGTACAGGTTCGCGTGCTGCCAGCCGTCTGCGCCGCGCCCGGCCGCACGGCCCAGCAGGGCCATCTGCTTTTCGAGACGACGGCGCTTGCGTCCCTCGCCTTCGCCCACGTCCCAGTCGTTCACGATGATGTCCCACGGCGGCTGCACCACCAGCTCGCCGTCCTTTTGCAGGATCAGCCCGTCGAGCCCCGTTTCGATGTCGAGCTTTTTCGCCTCGCTCCTGGTCTTCAACGTGCGCAGCGATGTGAGCAGGTCGATCTTCACGTGCGCTTGGTCGGCGACCGCGCGCAGTCTCGCGGCGTCGGGGTGCGTGCGCAGGCGCGAAACTGCCTGTGCCCACGCCTCCGGCGCGTCGTCGAGTTCGCTTTGCACGAAAATCGGATCCAGCGGCGGCGCGAAGACGGAGAGAAAGACGATCGTGCGTCCCGCGAGCGGCGCGGGCGGGCGATCGGCCACGGCGGCGGGATCGCGCAGCGCGGCGCGCACGGCCTCGGCCATGGCGCGGCGGTTGGCGTCGGACAGGCCGAAACGCGTTTTGATACGCTCGATGCGCGGCAGATCGGTGATGTCCGCCGCGGGCCACGGATGCCACCACCATGACAACGCGAACGCGATGACGGCGAGAACGGAGAGAATCGCGCGGCGCTTTGTCATGGTCGGGCGTTCGGTCATGGTCCGGCGATCTTAGGGACGGGTGCGCGCGGCGCAAGGGGCTGAGGTGTCGAAGCAGTGGCGAGCCATCGGTACGGTGCGTATACTGTCGACGATCCCGCTTTCAAACGTGGAGAGCGCTAGATGCTCAAGAGGCTTCAGCTTGTCGGCGTCGGGCCCGCGCCCCGGATGCAGGTCGAATTCGGCGATCGACTCAATCTTCTCACCGGCGACAACGGGCTGGGCAAGTCCTTTCTGCTTGATGCCGCGTGGTGGGCGCTGACCCGAAACTGGGCGGGAAATGCCGCGCGACCGCGTGACGAGGCCCCCACGGCCTCGATAGCCGTGAGAGTCAAAGCCAGAACAAACGCTGTTGAAACCAAGTGGGTGTTTCGACACCCACAGCAATCGTGGGTGAAATCCCAAGGACGACCGGTCATGCCGGGAGTCGTTGTGTACGCCCGCGTGGATGGGGGATTTTCCGTTTGGGATCCGACGCGTCACTATTGGCGGATAGCGCCATCCGTCGGCGTGGATGACCCCGATCGACTCCCCGCACTTCACTTCGAATCCTCGGCTTTGTGGAACGGACTCGAAAAAAACGGACGAAGGACTTGCGAGGGACTCATTCGCGATTGGGTGCTCTGGCAGACGTCCAACGATTCGAGTTTGTTCGACAATTTGAAACAGGTGCTTCGCGCACTGTCATCCCCCGAGGAACCGATCGAACCGGATCAGCCGGTACGGGTCTCCCTCGATGATGGCTTTGACACGCCGACCATTCGCACGAGCTACGACCGTCGGGTTCCATTGACGCACGCGTCGGCGGCCGTTCGAAGAGTCTGTGGACTTGCGTATCTGCTCGTATGGGCCTGGCGCGAACACATCAAGGGCTCAAAGGTTCTTCGAAAGAGACCGGAGAATCGACTCGTTCTGCTAATTGACGAACCGGAGACGCACCTGCATCCCAAATGGCAACGAGCAATCATCCCGGCGGTCTTCCGCGCCGCGAAAGCCATGATGCAGCTCGAGCAGGTGAAGATCCAACTGATCGCGGCCACGCATTCTCCGCTCGTTTTGGCGTCCGTCGAACCCGAGTTCGATCCCAAAACGGATTCGCTGATCGACCTTCAGATCGTTCCCCCGAAGAACGGCGGATTCGCGAAAGTCGAAGCCAATACCGTCGAGTGGCAACGGCGCGGCGACGTGACCGCTTGGCTGACAAGCGAAATCTTCGAACTGCGTCAGGCGCGCTCCCGCGAAGCGGAAGAGGCCATCGAGCAGGCGTCCAAATTGCTGTCGGCGTCGCCTCCGGATTCGAAAGCTCTGAAAGAACTCGACCGACGTCTGCGAAAACTACTCGGAGAACTGGATTCGTTCTGGATCGGGTGGCGATACGCGGGAGAGAAGGGCGGCTGGTTGAAGCGAAACGGCTCCGTGAAATGATTCCCGTACGTCGCCGACCCGAGCCGGCGTCGTTCGACGCAATGGTGCGCCAACCGGGCTCGGCGTGGTTGCGAAGCGTGGGTATCAGCCCCACCGATTGGAAGCCGGGATCAAGGATCTGGCGCAAGTGCCTGGACGACCTGCACCGCGAGTATGCGGGAGTCTGCGCGTATCTGTGCATCTTCATCGAGCCGGTGACCGGCGCGAAATCCGTGGACCACTTTGTCCCCAAATCGATCGATCCGAACCTCGCCTTTGAGTGGTCAAATTATCGACTCGCATGCATGACGATGAACGGTCGCAAGAGCAAACGCTCTGTTCCGCTCGATCCGTTCCGCTTGCGTCGCGAGACGTTTCACCTGGAACTCGTCACGGGGCGGATTTATCCGAACCCCGACCGATCCATGATCCTTCGGAGAAAGGCGCAGGCCATGATCGACCTGCTCGGCCTGGATGACGGAGAATGTCGAGCCATCCGTGCAGCGTGGTGGAACCGCTACATCTTGTGCTTTTCATGTCCTAGCGGTTCCACGTATCTTCGAGACAGTGCCCCATTCGTCTATTCCGAGGCTAAACGTCAGGGAATGCTGTAACTCAGCGCCTCACACCTTCTTTCGCGTCCACGCGCCGAGCGAAAACACGAACGCGAGCACGACGCCCTTGGCGATGGTGGAGATGGAGATCGCCCACCACACGCCGTCGACGCCGATCATCGGCTCCAGCCACGCAGCCAACGGCGCACGGGCGAGCGTGAGCGGAATGACGATCGCCATCGGCACCCAGGTGTAGCCCGCGCCGGAGAACACGCCGATCAGCACGAGTTCGCACGCCATGAAGATCTGGGACCAGCCCACGATGCGCAGATAGCCCGACGACGCCTCGATCACCGCGGGGTCGCTCGCGAACACCGACGCCACGACATGCGGTGCGAAGATCAGCGCGGCGGCGTAGATCGACGCGGGAATCGCCAGCAGGCCCAGCGCCGTCCATCCCGCGGCCATGGCGCGGCGCGGATTTTTCGCGCCGAGGTTCTGCCCGACGATGGGCCGGATCGTCGCGCCCATGCCCATCGAGCCGAAAAAGATGAGCCCTTCCACCGTGTGGCCGATGCGCAGCGCCGCGACGTTTTCGGTGCCGTGCGCCGTGGTGTAGCGCGTCAGGAACATGTACACGAGCGGAAACAGCACGCCCTCCACCGCCTGCGGCAGGCCGATCACGCAGATGCGCCCGAATACGTTCCAGTCGGGCCATGGGCGACCATGCGCGCGCACGGTGAAACCGTGGGGCTTGGGCCACAACAAAATCGTCAGCGCGACGGCGACGTAGGCGACGCGCGACGCGGCGAACGCGATGCCCGCGCCCTCGGTGCCGAGTTTCGGCGCGCCGAGATTTCCGAACATGAAGACCCAGTCGAAGACAAAGGTGACGACGAGCGCGAGCACCATGAGCTGCATGGGACGCACCGTGTCGCCGGTCGCAAAAAAGATCTGGCCCGACGTGAGAAACAGGAACGCGAACGGCGCGGACGCAAGCACCCAGCGCAGGTACGACCACCCCACCGCGTGCACCTCGGGCGTGACCTTCATGAGGCGCGCGAAAATGTCGGGCGCGAAGTGCCACGTCACCGCGCCGTACACGATCGAAACGAGCACGGTGAGCAACAGGCTCTGATACGCGGTGCGCTCGGCCTCGTGGATGTCGTGCTCGCCGATACGCCGCGACACGATGGCGGCGGTGCCCATCGACACGAGGTTCGCGAAACCGAAGACCATCCACATGAGGAACGCGCCGGTGGAGAGGCCCGCCAGCGCGACGTCGCCCAGCCGCCCGGCGAACGCGGTGTCCACGAAGTTGAAGCCCCAGATCAGATACATCATGCCCATCGCCGGGGCGGCGAGGTGCGTGATGAGCCGCCACGGGGGCTCGACCCCGGTGATGCGTTTGGTATGGGCGATGAGTTTTTTCATGCGGCGGCGGAGTCTAGCAGCGGTGGGGAAACGGCGAAATGGCGGGGTCGAATTGCGCGGACGGTGTTTCGTGAACACCTGCGCGGCGGACGGGGGAACGAAATCGGCGTGACAAGGACCACTATTGAGACCATAATTGAGACTGAATAGAAACTCCGGAGTGCCCCCATGCGTTCGCTACGACTCAATGAGGATGTGGTTCCGGCGAAGGACTTCAAAGCCCGGCTCTCGGCGTGGCTCGCGCATGTGTCGAAGACTCGCCGCCCTCTCCTGATCACGCTCAACGGCAAGCCTGCCGGCGTTCTGATCGATCCGCGCGACTTCGACGAAGCACAGGAACGCGCTCGTTTCCACGAAGCTGTGCGTCAGGGTATGGACGACGCCGAGGCGGGCCGGTTCGTGACCGATCGCGAACTGGACGCTTTGCTCGATGCCGCGATCGAGAAGGGACGCCGATGAACGTCCGCTGGACGCGGCGCGCCGCCTTCGACCTCGCGGCAATTGCCACGTTCATCGTCGCGGACAACCCGGTCGCGGCGAAGCGGCTGGTAAAATCCATCCGCGCCTCCGCGAAGAAACTCGCGCGGTTTCCGCGGATGGGCCGCGTCGTCCCTGAATTCGGGGACGAGACGGTCCGTGAGATCGTCGTCGGGAACTACCGCATCGTTTATCGCATCGGGGAGAAAACAATCGACGTCCTCACGGTTTTCGAGGGACATCGGTTGATGCCGGTCGATCTTCGCGCACCGGACGGGTCCGACTGATCGAGCGGCCATCGCCCCCGCATGAACCTCGCCGAAATCATCTTGCCCGCGCCGGCAACTGTGGTACGTTTCCGCGATGATGAATGAAATCGCCGACCATGGCCTCGGTCGACCGCTCGCGGGCGTGCGCGTCGTCAACACCCGCGCGGCGGATCAGGCCGGTCCGCTCACCGAGCGCCTCGGGGCGCTGGGCGCGATCGTCCACGAACTTCCCTTGATCCGCATCGCGCCGCCCGACGATCCGGGCGCACTGGTCCGCGCGGTGGCGCGTCTCGAAAACTACGACTGGATCGTGTTCACGAGCGTGAACGCGGTCGAGGCGCTATGGCGCGCCGTGAAGGAAAACGACATGTGCGCCGCGGACCTGCTGGGCGTGCAGATCGCGGCGGTGGGCGCGGCGACGGCGGCGCGGCTCACGGAGCTTGGCATCCGCGTGGATGTCGTGCCCGAACACTTCGCGGCCGAATCGCTGATTCCCGCGCTCAAGGAGGCGACCGATCCGGAGCGGCTACGCTTCCTGCTTCCGCGCGGCGACCTCGCCCGCTCGTTCCTGCCCGAGGCCCTGCGCGATCTGGGCGCGGCGGTGGATGAGATCGTCGCGTACCGCACCGTGCCCGACGAGTCGTCCGCGCTGCGCCTGCGCGAACTGGTCGCCGCGGGCGAGGCCGACGCGGTGGTGTTCACCAGCTCGTCCACCGTGGAAAACTTCGTCGCTATGCTCGGCGCGCCGCTCGCCCGCGAGATCTCCTCGCGCGCGGTGTTCGCTTCGATCGGTCCGCAAACCAGCAAGACCCTTGCCGATTTCGGGTTGCCGTGCGCGGTCGAGGCCGTTCCCCACGATGTCCCCGGCCTTGCGGACGCGCTGGCCCGGCACTTCGCGCGACGCTGATCCCAAATTCCACGCGCGTTCGTCGCGTAGCCCACCAAAGGTTGGATTTGTCCGTCGCGAAGGTTGACCTCTTCGACCACGACCGTTTAAAAACCTCGGTCATGTCTGTCTCGGGACGATCTATAAAACGCATCGCGTCGCTCCTCGCGGCGATCGCCGTCCTGGCGATCAGTTTCCCCCACGTGGACGCCTGCCGGAACTCGGACGCCGAGATGGCGCTGTGTTGCCCGCCCGAAGGCTGCCATCCGGGGGCCGCCGGCGGCGGACCTGATGCCTCGGACGGTGGACACGAGGCTGCGGACGACGGCGCTCACGCGAGTTGCTGCGCACTTCACCACATCATGATCGCCTCGGGCGCGTACGTCGCACCGAAGGACATCCCGACCGATCACGCGCCCGGAGGTTCGGTCCACCTCGATTCCGCGTTCGTTCCAGCTCCCGAACGCCCGCCCGCCTTCGCCTGATCTGAATCCCGACAAATTGCCCTTCATGCCGCGTTGACGGCCCCAAGCCGTTCGTCGTGCGTTCGCGCGCGTCGGAACGACCTGGTCGCGAATCATCCCTGACCGTACGGCGCATTTGCGCTGTTCGCGGAGGTCGCGTTGTTGCAGGTCCGTTGCCTCTTTCGAATTTCGTTGTGCCTTCTCGCGCTCGCCTCCTCGGCCCGTGCCGCCGACGACGCCGCGCAGCCCGACATCGTGAGTTGGGCCGAGGTCCGCGCACTCGCCGAGGACGATCCCGGATCGCACCTCGCGCGAAGTCGTATCGATCTGGCGGCGTCGGAACGGGCCGAGGCGCGTCGCTATCCGAACCCCGAGGTGTCGGTCCGATACGGACGCGGCGAACCCGCCGACGAGTCGGAAGACGACGGCGCGGTCTGGGCCGTGGACGCTGAGATCCCGATCGAATGGATCGGAACGCGGCATCACCGGTCGAAAGCCGCCCGGCTGGGCGCGAATGCCGCCGAGTTCGAGTCGCGCGCCGATCGCCTCGTCGTCCTCCACGAGTTGCGCGCACTCTACGTCGGCGCGGCGCACGATCAGGCGTTATTGGACGAATTGCGCGAGGGGCTTCGCCACCACGAGGCGGCGCGCGACGCGGTCCGCCTGCGCGTCGAAAAGGGCGAGGCGCGCCCGGTCGAGCTCGAACGCATGGAGGCGAGTCTCGCCGAGGCGCGGGCCGAACTGCGGATCGCCGAGGCCGATGCGGCCGGACGCCGGGCGGCGCTCGCATCGCGGATGGGGCGGGATCCCGCGCGCGAGTTTCGCGTCGCGTACGATCTGCGCGAGCGGCCCCAGGTTCCGCCGCTTGATACAATCCGGGCGAAGGTCCAAGCCGAGAACCCCGCGGTTCGCGCGGCGGCACTGCGTTCGGAGCAGTCGGACGCGCTGGTCGCGGTCGAGCGGAACGGAGCGTTTCCCGAACTGGAAATCGGCGGATTCTACGACGCGGACCTCGATGCGCGCTCCTACGGCGGTCTCGTCACCGTGGAACTTCCCTTGTGGAACTGGAACCGCGCCCCCGTGCGCCGCGCGCGGGCCGAGCGCGAATCCGCC
>JADLEX010000159.1 GCA_020845895.1 Deltaproteobacteria bacterium
GTCTTTTTTTACGCGGCTGGTCGATCATGTTCGCGTGCGTGGGCGCGATCTTCGTGCTCGCGCCGAACGGCACGATCCGCGCGATCAACGGCCTCGGCGCGTGGATGGGCGATTTCCCGCCCGCGCCCGAGTCCGAGCTGCGTTTTTGGCTCTCGCTCGGCTTCGCCTACATGGTGCTCGTCACCGTGCTCGCGTGGGTCGCGTCGAACGATCCGTATCGCCGACGCGGACTGCTGCTGATTCTCGCGTCGGGCAAGGCCGCGTCGAGCCTGTCGTGCCTCGCGTTTTATCTGTGGACCGAGCCGAGTTTCATCTATCTGCTCAACTTCCTCGTTGACGGATCGATCGTTTTGCAGATGGTGCCCGCGTGGGCGGCGGCGGGGCTGCTCGCGCCGAAATCGGAATCGGGCGGACCGACGATCCCCGGCCATGACGCGCGCGAGCGGCGCGTGATGCGTCTCGCCCTCGGCCACATGTATCCCGCGGGCGGTCGCGCCGGGTTGTCCGCGGCGGACGTTCACCTGGAAGAATCGCTGTGGAATTACGCGGCAACGCAGGGCCCGGCGGTGGTGGCGGGATTTCGCGCACTCGCGTGGATTCTGGAGTGGGGCACGATCCTCTTCGCGCGAACGCTCACGCCGTTTTCGGGCCTGCCCGATCGCGACGCCGAGCGCTACCTCTCCGGCTGGCTCGAAAGCCCGTGGTACCCGCGTCGCATGGTGCTGTTTCAACTGCGTTTCATCGCCGACATGCACTATTTCGCGGACGCGCGGGTGAAGGCCAACTTGGGATATGCCGCCGCGCCGCTGCCCGCCGAAACGGGTCCGTTGGCAGAGAACTCGCGCGATTTCGCCCCCTCGGTGTGGGCGTGGAAATCGGCCGCGCACGCAGCGAAACGAGCGCCGAAAAAAGCCGCGAAGACATTGACCGCGCGCGCCGCGAAAGGAGGCGCGCGATGATCGCCATCGATCACTCCCGCGTCGAGGACGGCCGCGCGCAACGCGCCGATCGCCATCTGTCCGCGGATGTCGTCGTGATCGGTACGGGCGCGGGCGGCGCGGTGGCCGCCGCGACCTTGGCCGAGGGCGGCGCGAACGTACTCATGATCGAGGAGGGCGGCTATTTCACCGGGCGCGATTTTCGCGGCGACCCGATGGAAGGCTTCAACACGCTCTACCGTTCGGGCGGGCTGACCGCCACGGTCGGCAACGTCGTGATCGCCCTGCCGATGGGCAAATGCGTGGGCGGAACGACGACGATCAACTCGGGCACGTGCTACCGAACGCCGGACTGGGTGCTCGACGAATGGCGCACGCTGCACGGCGTCGAGGCGATGTCCGCGGCGGACATGGCGGACGATTTCGCCGAAGTCGAGCGCGCGCTCGGCGTGAAACCCGTGCCGGAGGGAAATCTGAATGAGGGAGCGCGCCGGTTCGCGGCGGGCGCAAAATTGCTGGGCTATGACGGCGCGCCGATTCCGCGCAACGAGCACGGCTGCCGCGCCACGGGCGTGTGCGCGTTCGGCTGCCCGCGCGACGCCAAAGCCGCGACGAGCGTGTCGTATGTGCCGCGCGCGCTGGCGGCGGGGGCGCGGCTCGCGACGTGGTGCAAGGTCGATCGTATCCTCACCGATCGCGGCCGCGCCGTGGGCGTGGTTGCTCGGTACACCGACGAAAAGGGCCACGAAACCGGCGCATCGCTACGCGTCGTCGCGAACGCCGTGTTTGTCGCGGCGGGCGCGGTCCACACACCGCGGCTCATCGCGCGGTCCAAGGTCGGCGCGAACGCGAAGCATCTCGGTCATCATCTCCGTACGCATCCCGCGGCCCGCGTCGCCGCCGTGTTTCCCGACGAAATTCGCGGATGGGAAGGTGTGCCGCAAAGCTACAACGTGCATTTCACCAACGAGGGATTTTTCGTGCAGGGCCAGTTCACGCCGCCTGGGGTCGAAGCGTCGATGCTGCCCTTCACCGGTGCGCGTCACCGCGACCTGATGGACCATTTCGACAAGATGACGTCGTTCGGCGCACTGCTCTCCGACACGTCCGAGGGCCGCGTGATCGGCGCGGGCTCGGGCGATCCGCTGCTGTGGTATTGGATGAACGCGCACGACGTGCGCACCATGTCGCGGGCGATTTCGATCACGTCGCAGATCTTTATCGCGGCCGGCGCGCGCGAGGTGTATCCGTGCGTGCGCAAGAGCCCGGTCGTGCGAAGCATGGAAGAGGCGAAGGAGATCGCGAACCTCAAGATCAAGGCGAACGACATCGACATGATGGCGTTTCACCCGATGGGCACCGCGCGCATGGGCGGCGATCCGACGCGCAGCGTGACCGACGCATGGGGCGCCGTGCATGGCGTGCCGGGGCTCTACGTGGCGGACGCGGCGCTCATGCCGGGCTCGACCAAGCTCAACCCGCAGATCACCATCATGGCGCTCGCGCGGCGCGTGGCGCGAAAGTACCTCGCACGGGTATGACGGGATCGGGGGACGAAGTATGAGCGAACCTCTTCGCTGGGGAATTCTGGGCACGGCGAACATCGCGGACGCCGTGGCGACGTCGAGCGCCGCGAGTCCGACGAACACACTTCGCGCCGTGGCGTCGCGCGACGCGTCTCTCGCGCGCGCATGGGCCGATGCGCGCGGGGTTCCGCTCGCCTTCGGATCGTACGACGACCTGCTCGCGTGCGGCGAGATCGACGCGCTGTACATTCCGCTTCCCAACTCGCTTCACGCCCCATGGACGCTGCGCGCGATCGACGCCGGATTGCCGGTGCTGTGCGAGAAGCCCTTCGCCGTGAGCGCCGCGCAGGCCGAGGCCGCGGCGCGCGAGGCGCAACGCGCGGGCGTCATCGTCATGGAAGCCTTCGCCTACGAATTCCATCCGCTCTTTGCGCGGCTTCGCGCACTCATCGCCGAAGGGCGCATCGGGCGGCTCGTGTCGATTTCGTCAGTCTTCACGTGGCGGCTCGATGACCGCACGCAGATTCCGGCGTCGGCCGAGCTCGCGGGCGGCGCACTGATGGATGTGGGGTGTTACGGCGTCCACGCCGCGAGGCGCATCACAGGCCGCGAGCCCGTTCGCGCGATGGCGATGGCGACGGGAAACGCGGTGGACGACTCGCTGTACGGCCTGCTCGAATTTGCCGAGGGCGTCGTGGCCACCATCGAGTGCTCCATCGAATGCGAAGAGTCGCGTCGATTGGAAATTCGCGGCGAGCGCGGATTGCTGCTCGTCGACGACCCGTGGAATCCGCCGGTCGACCACGGACGAATCGTCGTGCGCTCGGGCGGCGAGACCGAAGAGATCGTCACGCCCGGCGGCGACGTGTACCGACTCGAGATCGAACACTTCGAGCGCGCGGTGCGCGGCGTCGAGCCCCTCGCGCACGGGCCGCTCGACGCCGTCGCGACCATGCGCGTCCTCGATTCGCTCGCGGCGTCGGCCCGCGATCGACGCGTGATCGAGAGCGTCTGCTGCTGCGATGCGTGACGCCCATCCGAGTCGAATCCGATGTTGACATCCGCTGCCGCGGCGGATTTGCTGGTTTTTTCACGACCCGAACGGCAGGTGGCCTCGCGATGACCGAACGCCTCAAGACTCCGCGCATCCTCGAACGCTGTCCGATGTTTTCTCACCTGACGCCCGGTGACCGCGAACGCGTGGCGGCGATCGGTTGGGTGCGCGACTTTCGGCGTGGCGAGATGCTCTTCACCGAGGCGGACAAGGCGGAGCAGTTCTACGTGGTGCTCGACGGCGACGTGAAGGTGTTCAAGACCTCCGCGAGCGGCAAGGAACAGATCCTGCATTTCGCGCGGCCGTTTCAAACCTTCGCCGAGGCCGCGGTGATGATGGGCGGCATGTTCCCTGCGAGCGCCATGGCCGCCCGCGACGCCCGCGTGTTCGAAATTCCCCGCGCGCAGTTTCTCGAACTCGTGCGCGGCGATCCCGATTTCGCCGTGCGCGTCATGGCGTCGGTGGCGCGCTGGCTGCGCACCCTCGTCGATCTGGTCGAGGATCTGTCGTTCGCCGAGGTGCCTGGGCGTCTCGCGCGGCGCATCGTCAAGACCGCGCGAGAGAGCGGAATCGAACTCGTGGACGGTGCCGAGATCGACCTGCCGATGTCGAAGACGGACCTCGCGCGCATGCTGGGCACCGTGTCGGAAACGCTCTCGCGCGTCTTCGCGAAGATGAGTGAAGACGGCCTCATCGAGGTTCGGGGCCGCTGCATCGTGGTGCGCAGCGCCGAGCGCCTGGGCGAGATCGCGGTGCGGTGACATGCCACGAACTGATTGGACGCTGGATATCGAGCGTGTAAAAATTGGCACCGTCAAAGCCCTGTTCGCCGATGATGCCGGGTTCGGGCGTTTTGTTCTCAAGGGCGGCGCGGCGCTCGATCTGATCTATCGATTCCCCTCCGCCAGATCGTCGCTCGACATCGATCTCTCGATGGCGGATGACTTCGCACCGGACGAACTGGACGGTGTTCGGGAGACTTGGAACCGGGCGCTCGACCGTGAGTTCGAGCCGTTCGGGGCTCGCGTATTCGACCTGATTTTCGAGAGGCGACCAAAGAAGCGAGATATGCGGCAACTCGAATTCTGGGGCGGGTATCGGCTCGAATTCAAGTTGACGCTCCGCGAGCGAGCATCCGAATCGGCGCGTTGGCTGGAGGAAACGCGACGCAATGCGGTCGTCGTCGGCCGAAATCAACTGCGTACGATGTCGGTCGACGTCAGTTCCCCCGAATACTGCGCATCGCACCTCGAAAAGGAACTCGCCGGACGCCATCGTTGCGGAAAAGTTGCGCGCCTTGTGCCAGCAACTCCCGGACTACCCGCACATGGCCCCGCGTTCGAAACGGGCACGTGCCCGGGATGTCTTCGACATCTGCGGCGCGATCGACTCGGGCCTCGTGGATCGCGTAAATCTCGCGGCGATCGTTCCGGAGGTTTTTCGTGCGAAGCGTGTCGATCCGGGGCTTCTGGTTCGGTTGCGCGAAGACTTTGCCCGTTCGTTTCATGCGCCGGATTTCCGATCGGTGGAACTGACCGTCCGGGATCCGGCGACCTTGCGCTCCTTCGACGAATACTACGATCGCGTGCTGGACCTCGTCTCACGGCTCGAAATTCCGGGGAATCCATAGTCTCCATTCGGGAACATAATCGCCGGACTTTCCGATTCCGTGTTCCAGGTAGAAATCAAGTTCGATCGGCAGGCGTCGGACGAAAGCGATGGATTTCGCCGGATATGCGCCCGAGCGTTCCAGATAATAGCCAAGCGCCTGATGCCACGGATAGCTGTAATCGAGGGACCGGAGAATTCCGACGAGCCGATTCACGGAAATGCGCCCCTGCGCACGTCGGAACGCCTCAAGTGCGCGGTGCGTTCCTCCCGCGCACTCGGGACGCACGACCACGTCGATCAGCGTTCGCTCGATCGACGTGACCCGAACGGGATAACCCGCAAGTTCGCGCTCAATGATTTCGAGCCCGCCGCTGTCCTGACCCCGAAGCCGGGCGATCCGAAAGCCACTCCATTGTGCGATGTCCGTCGTTTCGCGCGCCGGCCTCGACATGGAATCGTCAATCTCTTCCTGCGTGAGCGCGCGCGAGTCCGACTTACGCGGCTGCGGAATCGTGACGTAGACGATCTTGGGAATGTCGTCGGTCAAGTCGTGGAGGACCAGCGCCGTGTAGTGACTCAGGTAGGCGCTTTGACTAAGCGCACAGGCAACGTGCTCGGGCCGCGCACGGTCTTTGCGCGCGATAACTCTCGTGGGGCGGACAGGAAAATTCAGGCGGACTTCTGTCAGGAGCCCCAGCTCATTCATCTTGTCCAGGAACATCGCGGGCGAGAAACTCGCGTTGATTTCCAATTCGACACGAATCTGCTCGAGATTGGACTCCAGCGTCCTCAAGCGCCACGCCACCGCGTTGATGGATTCGAATCGATCAGCGACTCTTCGCCAACGAGGAGGA